>JAIMAL010000006.1 GCA_023511995.1 Burkholderiales bacterium | reverse complement strand
CCGCAGTGCCGTTATGATCAGCGGCCACGGTTATCGCCTCCCGTACGTGCGGAACAAGTAATACACGCCGCCGATAACGGCAATGATGATCAGAATGCCGATCCAGCCCCACAGCACGGACGTTTTCACGGTCATCCGCAGCGTGGCGTCAGCCGATTTCTCCGCGGTCTTGGACGTCATGGATACGATATAATCGCCGGCGATCGCATTTTTGTCGGCCTTGATCGTGGCCGTCACTTGCGTCGAAGCGCCGGGCGCGAGGTTGGCGATTTTGGCCGGCTCGAACGTCACTTCCCAATCGGTCGGCGTCGTCGCCGTCAGGCTGACGTTGCTGAGGTCGGACGTGCCGGTGTTCTTCACGACCAGTTCCAGGTTGCGCGTGCCGCCGGCCGTAAGGCTCGTGCTGAGGCGCTCGTCGGAAGTCGTCAGTTGCAAGTCGTACGTGCCGGTAATGACCGCTTCCAGCGTCGCTTCGGTAAAAATGCGGTTGTCGAGTGACGCTTCGTCGTGCCGCACAATCCCCGCGCGAATTTCAGCGGTGATCGCCGGCTCCAGTTCGCAGGCCTGCTCGCTGCTCACCAGTTCGGCGGTAAGGCCTGTCCGGCGATGCTCCTCTAATATTTCGGCGATTTCTTCCTGGGAGACTTCCGCCAGAAAAATATCGAGCGCCCCTTCCTTGCGGTAGCCCACATTTTTTCCGGACAAGTCCTCGACACGGTGAATAAATTCCGGATACGCCCGCACGCTGGCCATGCTCAAAGGGAGCACGCAAGCCAGCTCCGCGCTTTCCGGCGAAGGCGAAATCATGCCCGCGCTGGCCCACGACGCTTCCCGCCCTGGCTTCTGCGCGTCAAACACGCCCACTTGCAAACCCGCGGAAGTCAATTCCAGGGCAATGGAAGCGCCAATTAGGCCACCGCCGGCCACAACCGCGTCATAAGTTTTCATGCCGTTATTCTAGCGCAAGGCCCGCCGCGCGTTTTGTGACCGCCAAACAATTCCGGCCGCCGGGGATTTTCCTGTTGAGGGAACCTACTGCTTTGGGGCGAATTCCTGCGACAGCACTTCGGCTTTTTTCGCCTGAATCCGCGCGCGCTGCCAGTCGTTATTCTTCATCGCTTCCCGCGCACTGTCTTGGAAACCCAGAATCTTCGAAACCAGGTCCTGCTGCGCGGGGCTTAAAGTCATGGCCTTCGTCAGGCTCAGATTGTGTTCTGCCACGCTCAAGCTCTGCTCAATGGCCGTTTTTGCTCCCGAAAGTTGCTCGTCGCTCAATTCCGGCGCAATGATGGGCTCCGGATTCTCTGCTGCCACAACGGGCTCCTTCACCGGTGCAACCGGCACGCGCGGTCTCGCGGGGCCTTTTCGTGGAAGGATCAGCTCGGGAATGGGGTCGCTGGCATCATGAGGAATTTCCGGCGCGTCGGTCAGCGCAACCTCCGTCACGCGCGGCGCTACGGGGTGCGCCAGCGTCACTCTACCAAGGCTGGGGGCGGGCCTACTCGCCGAGAAACATCCGCCGCACAGCAAAACTCCGCCGCACACCAAGGCGAGCGCGCCTTGAGCCGGGCGGGGCTCGCCCATGGCGACGTGGTCCTTGCGCCCAAGATGTTTGAGACCCGTCTCCTCACGCCGGTGGAGCTCGCGCGCGCCCAGCCGGATACGCTGGTGCTCCATGCCGCGGCGGGGGAGGCTAACCTGGAGGCCATGGGGCTCTACCGGGAGTTCAACCGGGACGTCCTGCTCGTCTATGCCCTGGATGACCTGGTGACGCAGCTTCCCCGGGAAAATCCCTTCTTCCGCCACACCCCCCGCGACATGCGCTCACGGCTGCGCAAGGCCCTCTCCCTCTGCCACCGCGTGGTGGTCAGCACCGAGCCCATCGCCGAGCTCTGCCGGCCTTTGAATGACGATGTGCGGGTGGTGCCCAATCGCCTGGAGCGGGCTATCTGGGGGGGGCTGGTGTCCCGCCGGCGGCAGGGGCCGCGGCCGCGGGTGGGCTGGGCGGGGGCGCAGCAACACGCAGGGGACCTGGCCATCATCGTGGAAGTGGTGAAGGCCACAGCAAGCGAGGTGGACTGGGTGTTTTTCGGCATGTGCCCGGAGGAGCTGCGCCCCTTCGTGCGGGAGTTCCACGATTTCGTGGTCTCCTTCTACGACTATCCGGCCAAGCTGGCCAGCCTGAACCTGGATCTCGCCGTCGCCCCTCTCGCCCTCAATGCCTTCAACGAGGCGAAGAGCAACCTGAGACTGCTGGAATACGGCATCCTGGGTTGGCCCGTGGTCTGCACCGACATCTACCCTTACCAGAATGCGCCGGTGAAGCGGGTGCCCAATGAGCCGGGGGCCTGGATCGAAGCCATCCGCGAACGGGTGCATGACCTGGATGCGGCGGCGGCGGAGGGCGACCGGCTGCGGGAGTGGGTCCTGCGGCATTTCATCCTGGAAGACCACCTCGAGGAATGGCTCGACGCCCTCACCCGCGAGGAGGCGGCCGCACTTCGGGGGCTGGCTTCGTCCGGCCGGACCCCGTAGTCCGCTCCGCTTTTTCTCGCGGGGGTGACTAAAGTTTCCCCCGCCCACTCCGAAATAGCCCCTGACGGCGACAAAGAACGAACCGTCGCCGCGCCCGCCGCCATGCGGGTTTACCTGTTAAGGAGATGAAAAATGGCTCTGATCGTCAATACCAACGTTGCCTCTCTCAACGCCCAGCGCAACCTGGCCACTTCCCAAAGCCAGTTGGCGGTGACCCTGCAGCGCCTGTCTTCCGGCCTGCGTGTCAACAGCGCCAAGGATGATGCGGCTGGCCTGGCCGTTTCCGAGGCCTTCACCGCCCAGATCCGGGGCAACAACCAGGCCGTCCGCAATGCGAACGATGGCATTTCCCTGGGGCAGACCGCGGAAGGCGCCCTGGGTCAGATCGCCCGCAACGTGCAGCGGATTCGTGAAATCGCCGTGCAGGCGGCAAACGGCACCCTGAGCAACACCAACCGGCAGCAGCTGCAGAAAGAGGTGGATCAGCTCACCCAGGAAATTTCCCGCATTGTGCAGACCACCTCCTTCAACGGCACGCTGCTTCTGTCGGGTGTGAGCAACCTGACCTTCCAGGTGGGGTCGAGCGGTTCCGCGGACAACCAGGTGACGATCACCACGACCAATCTCGCCGTCAATGGCAGTGCGGGGCTTTACACCTACAATGCTTCACTGACGGCGACGGGCGTCATCGATGTGACCACCCAGGCCAACGCCTCCGCGGCGCTTGCCAACCTTGATGCGGATATCAACCAGATCTCCACCATCCGCTCCACCTTTGGTGCGGTGCAGAACCGTTTCGAGGCGGTGATCGCCAACCTGCAGAACTATGTGGAGAACCTGGAGGCTTCGCGCAGCCGCATCATGGATGCCGACTTTGCTGCGGAAACGGCGGCGCTCACCCGTGGCCAGATCCTGCAGCAGGCGGGTGTGGCGGTGCTGGCCCAGGCCAACGCCCTGCCGCAGACGGCGCTCACCCTGTTGCGCTAAGCGGAAAGGGGAGGGTGAGGCGCAGGCGCCCGCAGACAACCCTGGCGGCGCCCCCGCTTCACCGCTGCCCCAGGCAAGCGGAGGGTAGACCATGTCGAACGGTCCTGTGACAGCCGTGGGCCAGGCGGTGCCGGCGAGACCTGCGGCTGTTTCCTCGCAAGCGGCGGCGCAGCCGCCTGCGCCGCTGCCGCAGCCGGCAACCCAGCCCGCCGAGCCGTCGGGTACGGCGCAGATGGTCGGACCCGATGCCCAGTCCGTGCGCGAAGCCGTGGATCGCATCAATGCCTTCCTCAAATCGGCCCAGCGCGATCTCAACATCGAGATCGACAAGGATACCGGCATCGTCGTCGTCAAGGTGGTGGATCGGGAAAGCGGTGAAGTCATCCGCCAGATTCCCCCCGAGGAGACGCTGGCCATTGCGAAGAATCTCGATACGGCGCAGGGCGTGCTGTTTCGGTCCAGGGTGTAGTGCATACGGCATGGCGCCGCGGCGCCATGCCGTCCCTTCGGGGAAGCGCAAGGAGTACGAAAGATGGCAATCTCTTCCGCAGGCATCGGCTCCAACCTTGATGTCAACGGGCTAGTCTCCCAACTGATGGCCATCGAGCGGCGGCCGCTCAATGTGTTGGATCAGAGAAAATCCCAGCTCCAGGCGGAAATCTCGGCTTACGGCCGGTTGAAGAGCAGTCTTGCGGCGCTGCAGAGCGCCATCGCCAACCTCAAGGACACGACGGATTTTCAGGTTTTCAAGGCGACGCCCGCCAGCGACGCCTATTTCACCGCCACCGCCGACAGCACGGCGTTGGTGGGTAGTCATTCCATCACGGTGGTGCAGCTTGCCCAGGCACAGAAGCTCGTCTCCGGTGCCTTTGCCGATACGGGGACGACGGCGGTGGGGGAGGGCACCCTCACCATCAGCAACGGCTCGTCAAGCTTCACCGTCACCATTGACAGCAGCAACCACACCCTCGCCGGCATTGCCAATGCGATCAATTCGGCGGCGGGCAATTTCGGCGTGTCCGCCACCATTCTCAACGATGGCAGTGGTTTTCGCCTCGTGCTCTCCCCCAACGAAACGGGGGCGGCCAAGGCCATCACGGTGGCGGTGGCGGACAACGATGGCAACAATACGGACAATGCCGGGCTTTCCCGTCTGTCCTACGTGACCGGCGCGCAGAACCTGACGCAGACGGTGGCGGCGCAGGATGCCATCCTCACCGTGGACGGGCTGTCGGGCATCACCAGTGCCTCCAACACCGTCTCCGGCGTCATCCAGGGGGTGACCCTCAAGCTCAAGGCCGCGGGCAGCTCGGAGCTGAGTGTGGCCGTGGATACCGACGCCATCACCGGCCGGGTCAACGATTTCATCAGCGCCTACAACAAGCTGGTGAAGGACATGGACGAGCTGCATGAAAAGGGTGGCACGCTGGAGGCGAGCAACACTGTGCTCACCATCGGCGCGCAGTTGCAAGGTGTGTTCAACACCGCGATCAACCTGCCGGGCAACGATTTCAACTATCTGGCGCAGATCGGCATCAGCATCCAGAAGGACGGCACGCTCGCCCTCAATGGCAGTGACTTCAACGCCGCCCTCACCAACAAGCTGGACAAGGTCATTGCGCTCTTCACCGATCCCGGCCAGGGTTTTGCCCAGCGGCTCTATACCGAGCTTGACAACCTCCTGCAAACCAACGGGGTGCTCGATGCCGCCACCCAGGGGCTCAATGCGACGATCTCCGACATCGAGGCGCGCAAGGATCAGCTCTCGGTGCGGCTGGACCGCATGGAGCAGCGCCTGCGCGCCCAGTTCGCCGCTCTGGATGCCATGTTGGGCAGCATGCAGCAGGCGAGCACGATGCTCATGCGTCAGTTATCGCAACTTTCCCGCTGAACGACGAAAGGACGGATGGCAACGATGAACACCATGAACCGGGCACTCAATGCCTACGCGAGCGTGGACCTGGAGACGGCCGTGACGACGGCCAGTCCGGTACAGCTCATCGTGCTCCTCTATGACGGCGCCCTGAGTGCACTGGCCACCGCCAAGGGGCGCATGCAGGAAAAGCAGTTCGCGGAAAAAGGCGCGCTGATCTCCAAGGCCATCGGCATCATCGAGGGCTTGCGCGCCGTCCTCAACCAGGGGGAAGGGGGCGAGATCGCCCGCAACCTCAACGACCTCTATGACTACATGAAGCGCCGGCTGGCCACCGCCAATCTGAAAAACGACCCGGCCGGGCTGGACGAAGTGATGCGCCTGCTTTCCACCCTGCGTGAGGCCTGGGTGGAGCTGGAGGCGCGGGGGCGGCAAAGCGCCGCAGCGCGTGAGCCCACCGCAGCCGGCGTGAGCCTGAGGGCCTGAACATGGATGCCGCCGAGGCCCTTTCCCGCTACCGCGAAATCCGTAAGACCACCCAGCGCATGCTGGAGGCCGCACGCGCCGGTGAATGGGATCGCCTCGTCGAGCTGGAGGCGGCGCGCCGGGATCTCATCGGGGCGGTGACCGCGGAGTCGGTGAGCTTCGGGCCCCTGGCGGCGGAGAAGGATGCCTTGATCCAGGCGGTGCTGGAGGCGGACCGGGAGATCACCGCGCTCACCCGTGCCTGGATGGATGAGATGAGCGAAGTGCTGGCCAGCGTGCACGCCCAGCGCAGGCTGGAGCGGGCCTATCACGGCGGGTGAGGCCATGGCCGGGCCGGGATTCGGTGGGACTGACCCCTTGGGGCCCGTGCCCGATCTGTTCCCGGTCAAGCCCGACCGCAATCCCCCTCGCCCGGGCGGCCAGACGCCGCGCCAACGCCCGCGGCGACGCCAGCCGCCCGCCGGCACCCCCAACGCGCCCGGCCCCCACATCGATGAATACGCCTGAGGGAAACGGGAGGGATATAATTCCGGAAAGCTGCCAAGTCGTTCGGGGTGGTTGGAATGGAAGGCGCGTTCGTTCTCACCTGGAAGGAAATCCTCATCGGCGCGATGGTCATCCTCGGGGTGTACGTCGCGGAGCTGCTCCTCCTCATGTATGGCGGGCGGGGGCGGGGCCTGGGTTTCCTGCGCCGTGGCGCCCAGACCCGCGAGCTCGTGGAGCTGCGCCGCGAGGTGGCGGAGCTGCGGGAGCGGCTCGCCCGTCTGGAAGCCTCGGCCACAGTCGCAGAGGAGGCGCCCTCCACCCCTTACAGCAAGGCCTTTCAGCTTGCCAAACAGGGGCTGGACGTGGCCGAGGTGGCCGCCTCCTGTGGCATCTCCCGCGCCGAAGCCGAGCTGATCGTCGCCATGCAACGGGGCGGCCGCATCTAGGATTTTCCTGCGGGCGGGGGCGCTGATGACGGTCAACGACGTCCTCGCCCAACTGCAGCAGCTCCTGCGCAAATCCACCCCGCTGGTGGAGGGGGCCGAGCGGCTGCCCGAATCCTTCCTGAGATTCAGCCCCGGCCAGCAGGTGACGGCGACGGTGCTTTCCCAACTGCCCAATGGTCGGTTCCTGGTGCAGGTAAACGACCAGCATCTGGACCTCAACCTGCCCCGCAATACCCAGCCCGGCAGCCAGGTGGAGCTGCGCTACGTGGGCGCCCATCCCCGCCCGACCTTCCTCCTCGAGACCCAGCCGGCAGCCTCCCCGCGACCGGCGGTAAACCTGAGTGATACCGCCCGGTTTATCCATGCCCTTCTCAGCCGGGCCGGCCAGCCCGGGGAGGAGACCGCAGCCCTCGCGCGCAGCACCCCCATCCTGCCGGCGCCGCCCGCCAACGGGGCGCCCGATGTGGCACAGCTTGCGCTGGCCCTCAAATCCACGCTGACCCACAGTGGGCTCTTCTATGAATCCCACCAGGCCCAATGGGTGACGGGGCAGCGCACCCTGGCGGAGCTGCTGCGGGAGCCCCAGGGGCGCCTTGCCGAACCCCGGGCGCATCTTGCCGCCCGGGCCGGAATGGCAGATCTGGACGCGCGACCGATGGCGCCGCAGCCACCAGAGGGCGGGGCAAGCCGGGAGAGCGCGCCCCGCGAGTCTAGCGTGCCGGTGCCGCCTGCCGAGCCCCGCGAGCCCGTCCACCCGCAGGCGGCCGCGTTGGTGCGGCAGCAGCTCGAAGTGCTGGATTTGCGCCAGCTCGTCTGGCAGGGGGAACTGTGGCCGGGACAGACCCTGCGCTGGGAAGTCGAAGAGCGGGAAGGCGAGGGAAGCGCCCCGGGAGAGCGGGAATGGGCCACCCGTGTTCACCTCACCCTGCCCCGGCTGGGGGAGGTGGAAGCCCGGTTGCGCCTCACGGCGCAGGGGGTGCAGGTGGACATCCTCGCCACGCCGGAAAGTGCCCCGCGGCTTGGTGCGCAGGTGAAGGCCCTGCGCGCCGGCTTCGAGCGGGCAGGTCTTCTCCTCGCCCAGGTGAGGGTCGCCACCCATGGCTGAAGAGAAGAGGATCGATCCCCGCTTAAGCGCCGTGGCGCTTGCCTACCGCGAAGGCATGCTCGCCCCGCGGGTGGTGGCCAAGGGGCGCGGCGCACTGGCGGAGGCCATCATCCAGCGCGCCCGCGAGGCGGGCGTGTATGTGCACGAATCCCCCGCCCTGGTGGCCCTGCTCATGCAGGTGGACCTGGACGAACACATCCCCCCCGAACTCTACCTGGCCGTGGCCGAGCTTCTTGCCTGGCTCTACCGCATCGAACAAGAGACGCCATAAAGGCGCTGCCCCGGGCCGTTGCCGGGCCTTACTCTTTCAACGCGGCGATGAGGTCGGCTTCCAGCTCCAGCACCTGCCGGGGGTTGGTGAGCCGGTCGTCGTCGGCGCGGACGAGGAAACTGTCCTCCGCCCGCTCGCCGAGGGTGGCGATCTTCGCCATGTGCAGGCGCACACCATGGGCCAGCAGCACACGCGCGATGCGGGAGAGTAGACCGGGCCGGTCCCCTGCCGTGACGGACAGCACGTGATACTGGCCCCGCTCGTCCGGAGCGAGGGTCACTTTGGGCTCAATGGGGAAATGGCGCAACTGCCGGCTCGCCCGTCCGCTGAGGGGCGGCTCCAGGGGCGTGGTGGAGAGGAGGCGCTGCGCCAGCTCGTATTCGATGAAGGGCAGCAGATCGCGGTAATGCTGGCTGGTGCCGTTGAGATCGAGGATGAGGAAGGTATCCAGGGCAAAGCCGTGGGGCGTGGTGTGGATCTTCGCCTCCACGACGTTGTAATTCATGCGTTCGAAGAAGGTGCAGATGCGCGCGAACAGATCGTCCCGGTCGCGGGTGTAGATCATCACCTGGATGCCTTCGCCGTGGGGGGCGGCGCGGGCGCGCACGATGGGAAGCGCCGGCGCGGGGCTGTGCTGCAGGATCCGGGTGTGCCAGGCGATCTCCTGGGCGCCGTGACGCAGGAAATAACTCTCGCCCAGTACCGACCATAGCCCCAGGGTGGCCTCTTTGGGCACCGCCTCCAGATTGAGCAGACGCAGCGCCTCATCCCGCCGCGCCCCGATCTCGCTGGCCAGGCTGCCCGCGCCCTCCGTGAGATGGCGGTGGGTGGCGCGGAAAAGGTCTTCGAGGAGCTTCCCCTTCCAGGCATTCCACACCTTGGGACTGGTGCCGCGGATATCCGCCACGGTGAGGAGATAGAGGGCAGTCAGGCGGCGCAGACTCTGCATGCGGTGAGCGAAGGCACGAATGACTTCCGGGTCCGACAGATCGCATTTTTGCGCCGTGGCGGAGAAGGTCAGGTGTTCCTTCACCAGCCAGACGATGAGCTCGGTGTCCTCCCTGGGCAAGCCATGGGCCTCGCAGAAACGGCGGGCCTCCCGCGCCCCCAACAGGGAATGGTCCCCGCCGCGTCCCTTGGCGATGTCGTGGAAGAGGGCGGCGATGTAGAGCACTTCCGGCCGTTCGAAATCATTGATGAGCTGCGAGCACAGGGGATACTCATGGGCATATTCGGCAAGGGTGAAGCGGCGCAGGTTGCGCACCACCATGAGGATGTGCTCGTCCACCGTATAGACGTGGAAAAGGTCGTGCTGCATCTGGCCGACGATGCGGCCGAAGACCGGCAGATACCGCCCCAGCACCCCGTAAAGATTCATCCGCCGCAGGGCGTGGGTAAGCCCCCGCGGGGCGCGCAGCATGGCGAGGAAACGGGCGCGGTTCTCCGGCGCGCGGCGGAAGGCGGCATCGATGCGCGGCAGGGCGCGCACCAGAGCGCGCAGGGTGGCCGGGCTCAGGTCGTCCAGATCCGTGCGCTGCATGAGGAGATGGAATGCCTCCAGGATGGCGGCCGGGCGCCGCTCGAACACATCCGGCGCATTGAGTTCCAGAAGCCCACGGCGGCGCGCGAAATGGGCATTGATGGGCACCGCGGGTTCCGCCGGCGGTTGCAGCCGCTCGCGCAGGGTCTGCAGCAAAAGGACGTTCAACAGCCGCACCGCTTTCGCGGCGCGGTAATAGCGCTGCATGAGGATGTCGCTCGCCGCCCGGCTGCCGCGGGGTTTGCACCCCAGTTCCCTTGCCAGCGCCTCCTGGTAATCGAAAAGCAGCCGGTCCTCACGCCGCCCCGCCAGTCTGTGCAGGCGGATGCGCAGATCCTGCAGGGTGGCCTCCACGGCACGCAGCCGCCGCAGCTCCCCCGGCTGCAACAGCCCCGCCCGCAGCAGACTGGTCCACTGCCGCCCCACCTGCAGGGCATCGGCAAGCCACAGGCAATTGTGCAGATCCCGCAGTCCCCCGGGGCTTTCCTTGAGATTGGGCTCCAGGTTGTAGGCGCTGTCCAGGAAGCGGATGTGGCGCTGCTGCTGCTCCAACACCTTGGCGGCGACGAAGCCGGGCACGTCGAGGGCGGCGCGGAAAGCCCGGCGGAAGGCCTGGAACAAGCGGCGGGAGCCAGCAAGCCACCGCGCTTCGAGGAGGTTGGTGGCCACCGTTACATCCCGCGCCGCCTCTTCCAGACAGGAGGCAATGGTGCGCACGCTGTGGCCGATCTCCAGGCCCACGTCCCAGAAATGACCGATGAGGCGCTCCAGGGCCGCGGCGAGGCTGGCGTCAGGCTCCTCATCGAGAAGGATGAGGAGGTCCACATCGGAGTGGGGGAACTGTTCCCGCCGGCCAAAGCCGCCGACGGCGATGAGGGTGCATTCCCCGCGCAGGGCCGCCGCCCGCCACAGGGCCACCAGCACCTCGTCGAGGAGGGCAGTGTGCTTCCGCAGATACCGACGCGGCGTGCTCTGGTCATAGCCGGCAAGGAGGGCGGCGCGGCGTGCCTTGAGGCTTGCGCGCAGCGCGGCAAGATCGGCGGCATCTACGGGCGCGGTGGCGCCGGGTGCCGGTGTGGCAGGAGCGGGTGGCGGGGTTCGGGTGCCTGGCTGGCCCACCATGATCCTCAGGCGGCGGCCCGGCTAAGCCGCGCCGGTTTGGGCGGCGCGCCGGCGGAAAGGGTGAGCACCTCATAGCCGGTTTCGGTGACCAGCACGGTGTGCTCCCATTGGGCGGACAGACTGTGATCCTTGGTGACGATGGTCCAGCCGTCGGCAAGCTGGCGGATGTCCCGCTTGCCCGCATTGATCATGGGTTCGATGGTGAAGATCATACCCGGCACCAGCTCGACCCCGGTGTGGGGCTTGCCATAGTGCACCACCTGGGGCTCTTCGTGGAAGTTGCGGCCGATGCCATGCCCGCAGAATTCCCGGACCACGGAAAAACCGTGGGCATGGGCGTGGGTCTGGATGGCATGGCCGATGTCGCCCAGGTGCTTGCCCGGTGCCACCTCCTCGATGCCCAGCCACATGCATTCGAAGGTCACCTCACACAACCGGCGGGCGAGGATGGAGGGCTCGCCCACGTAGAACATGCGGCTGGTGTCCCCGTGGTAGCCGTCTTTGATAACGGTGACATCGATGTTGATGATGTCACCGGCTTTGAGTTTCTTGGTGTCCGAGGGCACACCGTGGCAGATGACGTGGTTGACCGAGGTGCACACCGACTTGGGATACGGAGGATGGCCCGGCGGCGCGTAATTGAGGGGCGCCGGAATGGTGCCCTGCACGTTCACCATGTAGTCGTGGCAGAGACGGTCGATCTCCCCGGTGGTGATGCCCGGTTTGATGAAGGGCGCGATGTAGTCCAGCACCTCGGAGGCGAGGCGGCCGGCGACGCGCATTTTCTCGATTTCTTCAGGGGTTTTGATGATGATGGCCATGATGGAATTGTTGAGCAAAACAGGGGGAATTATCCCAGATTTGTCAGTAGGGCGCGCAATGATGGCGAGCCGGGTTTCGAGCAGATTTGCGCACGGCGACGAGCCCAAAGCCCCCTAGGGGCGAGGAGCACGGGTGCGAAGATGCCGGAAGACGGCCGCCAGGGCGCGCGCAGGCGGGCAACAGCCTGGGAAGGCAGAGGCGATTTAACTGACCGAAAGGCCAATCGAAGCCACAGGCTGACCTAATGACAAATTTTGCATTTTACCAGCCCAGACCCGATCCCCGCACAAAATCCGCTTTGCCTTGAACGCATTAGCCTCTCCCGGCTATAATGCGCGGCTTCGCCAGGCCGGGGAGGGCCCCGGCGGCGAAAATCCCCACACCCGTCGTCTCGTCAAGGGTGCCGGCCTGCCGGTGTCAGGGACGGGTGGAGGCTCAACCCTTCGAGAGGAGCAAATCATGTCCGTGACCATGCGACAGATGCTGGAGGCCGGCGTCCATTTCGGCCACCAGACCCGCTACTGGAACCCCAAGATGGCGCCTTACATCTTCGGGGAACGCAACAAGATCCACATCATCAACCTGGAAAAGACCCTGCCCATGTTCGAGGAGGCGCTCAAGTTCGTGCGCCAGCTGGCGGCGAACAAGGGCACGCTCCTTTTCGTCTGCACCAAGCGGCAGGGCCGGGAGATCATCGCCGAGGAGGCCACCCGCGCCGGCATGCCCTATGTGAACCACCGCTGGCTCGGGGGCATGCTCACCAACTTCAAGACCGTCAGACAGTCCGTCAAGCGTCTGCACGACATGCAGCAGATGGTGGAGGACGGCACCCTGGAGCGCATGGCGAAAAAGGAGGCGCTCCATTACCGCCGTGAGCTGGAAAAGCTGGAGCGCAGCCTGGGTGGTATCAAGGAGATGAACGGCCTGCCCGATGCCATGTTCGTCATCGATGTCTGTTATCACAAGAGCGCCATCATCGAGGCGAGGAAACTCGGCATCCCGGTGGTGGCGGTGGTGGATACCAACTGCCCGCCCGATCTCGTCGATTACGTCATCCCGGGCAACGATGATTCCAGCCGCGCCATCCGTCTCTACGCCCGCGGCGTTGCCGATGCGGTGCTGGAGGGTAAGGCGCAGATCATCAGCGAGATCGTCGGCGGCGAGGAATTCATCGAAGTCGCAGACGCGGAACAGCCCGCCGCATGAGGAAAAAGGGGCGCGAGCCCCTTTTTCGTTGGCGGCGGCATGTCTTTCCCTCGAACCCGTTTTTTGCAGGAGTGAACAATGGCTGAAATCACCGCGAGCATGGTGAAGGAACTGCGCGAGCGCACCGGGCTCGGCATGATGGAATGCAAGAAGGCGCTCACCGAGGCCAACGGTGACATGGAGAAGGCCGAGGACCTGCTGCGCATCAAGAGCGGCGCCAAGGCCTCCAAGGCGGCGGGGCGCATCGCGGCGGAAGGGGTGATCGGCAGCTACGTGAGCCCCGACGGCAAGATCGGCGCCCTGGTGGAAGTCAACTGTGAGACCGACTTCGTGGCGAAGAACGAAGAGTTCGCCGCCTTTGCCCGCGAATGCGCAAAGCTCGTCGCGGAAAACGATCCCGCCGATGTGGAGGCCCTCGCCCAGCTCCGGATGGCCTCGGGGCAGACCGTCGAGGAGGCGCGCAAAGCTCTGGTCATGAAGCTGGGGGAGAACATCACCATCCGGCGTCTGGCGCGGTTTGCCACTTCCGGGCGTCTGTCCGTCTATCTGCATGGCAACCGGATCGGCGTCATGGTGGATTTGAACGGCGGTGATGAGACCCTGGGCAAGGACATCGCCATGCATGTGGCGGCTTCCAAGCCCATCGCCGTGGCCAAGGAACAGGTGCCGGCGGAGACCGTGGCGCGGGAGCGCGAGATCGCCAAGGCGCGCGCACTGGAGTCCGGCAAGCCGGCCAACATCGTGGACAAGATTGTCGAGGGCAGCGTGGCCAAGTTCCTGGCGGAAGTGACGTTGCTGGGCCAGCCCTTCGTCAAGAACCCCGAGCAGACCGTGGAGCAGTTGCTCAAATCCAAGGGAGCCACGGTGAACGGTTTCGTCCTCTTTGTCGTGGGCGAGGGCATCGAGAAGAAGGCCGTGGATTACGCGGCCGAGGTGGCGGCGGCGGCGAAGGTCTGAGACCATGGCGGAACTGCGCTACCGGCGCGTGCTGCTCAAGCTCTCCGGCGAGGCGCTTATGGGCAGCGGGGCCTATGGCATCGATCGCGCCACGCTGGACGACATGGCCGGCCAGGTGGCCGCCGCGGTCAAGCTGGGGGTGAGGCTTGCCATCGTCATCGGTGGCGGCAACATCTTCCGCGGGGTGTCCGCCGGCGCGGCCGGGATGGATCGTGCCCAGGCGGATTACATGGGCATGCTGGCGACGGTGATCAACGCCCTCGCCCTGCAGGATGCCCTGCGTCGGGCGGGCGTGGAATGCCGAGTGCAGACGGCGCTCACCATCGAACAGGTGGCCGAGCCCTACATCCGCGGCAAGGCGCTGCGTTATCTGGAGGAGGGCAAGGTGGTCATCTTCGGCGCCGGGACCGGCAATCCCTTCTTCACCACCGATACTGCCGCCGCCCTGCGTGGCGCCGAGATGGGGGTGGACATCGTGCTCAAGGCGACCAAGGTGGATGGTGTCTATACCGCGGACCCGAACAAGGACCCCACGGCGCGGCGCTATGCGCGTCTGACCTTCGACGAGGCGATCAGCAAGAACCTGGGCGTGATGGATGCCACCGCCTTCGCCCTGTGCCGCGAGCAGCGGCTGCCTGTGTGCGTGTTCAGCATTTTCAAGCCCGGGGCGCTGGAGCGGGTGGTGCGCGGTGAAGACGAGGGGACACTGGTCACGGTCAACGAGGCTTGAGGAAGGAGGGCAATATGAGTTCCGTCGCCGAGATCAAGAAGCAGGCCGAACAGAAGATGCACAAGGCCATCGAGGCTCTCAAGGCCGATCTCAGCAAGGTGCGTACCGGCCGTGCCCACACCGGCCTGCTCGACCACATCATGGTGGATTATTACGGTAGCGCGGTGCCCATCAACCAGGTGGCCAAGATCACGTTGATCGATGCCCGCACCATCGGGGTCACGCCGTGGGAGAAGAAAATGCTGCCGGTGGTGGAGAAGGCCATCCGCGAATCGGACCTGGGACTCAACCCCGCCTCCCAGGGGGAGACCATCCGGGTGCCCATGCCGCCGCTGACCGAGGAGCGCCGGCGGGAGCTGATCAAGGTGGTCAAGCACGAAGGGGAGACGGCGAAGGTGGCGGTGCGCAACGTGCGGCGGGATGCCAACGGCGCCCTCAAGGAGCTGGTCAAGGAAAAACAGATCAGCGAGGACGAAGCGCGGCGCGCCGAGGAGGAGATCCAGAAACTCACCGACCGCTTCGTTGCCGAAATCGACAAGCTCCTGCAGGCGAAAGAAGCCGACCTGCTGTCCATCTGAGGCGGGACCGGTGTCCCTCTTTGCCAGTTCCACCCGCACCATTCCCGAAACTCGTGCCATTCCCCGGCACGTGGCCATCATCATGGATGGCAACGGACGCTGGGCGCGGCAACGCAGGCTGCCGCGGGTGGCGGGGCACCGTCGGGGGGTGGAAACGGTGCGCGAGGTGATTCGCGCCTGCATCGAGCGGGGTGTGGAATACCTCACCTTGTTTGCCTTCAGCAGTGAAAACTGGCGGCGGCCGCCGGAGGAGGTCTCGCTGCTCATGCAGCTTTTCGTGGTGGCGCTGGAACAGGAAGTCACCAAGCTGCATGAAAACGACATCCGCTTCCGCCTCATCGGCGATCGCTCCCGTTTCGACGAACGCCTGCAGCGGCTGATCCACGATGCGGAGCGGCTCACCGCCGGCAACACGCGGCTAAACCTCACCATCGCCGCCAACTACGGCGGCCGCTGGGACATTCTACAGGCGGCCAACCGCATGCTCGCCGAACATCCGGAGCTCGTGCACGGTTTCGGCGAAGAGGATCTCGCCCCTTATCTCAGCCTGCACGACGCACCGGAGCCCGATCTCTTCATCCGCACCGGCGGTGAGCAGCGCATCAGCAACTTCCTCCTCTGGCAACTGGCCTACACCGAGCTTTATTTCACCGAAACGCTGTGGCCCGATTTCGACAGCGAGGCCTTCGACGCCGCCATCCGATGGTTTCAGGCGCGGGAGCGGCGTTTCGGTCGCACCAGCGAGCAGCTCCGGGAAAATGCTTAGGGAGCGCCTGGCTGCCGCGCTAGTCCTGATTCCGCTCCTGGTGGCGGCCCTCTTCTATCTGCCCCAGTGGGCCTGGGCGGTGCTCATGGGGGGCGTGGTTCTCCTCGCCGCCCACGAGTGGGCGCGCCTGTCCAGCTTCGATGCGGGGGCGGAACGCCTCTACCTCGTCATCACCGCGTTGCTGCTGGCCGTCGCCTACTGGCTGCTGGAAACCGGCGCTGGACTGAGCTGGTGGCTGGCGGGGCTGGCCACCGCCTTTTGGCTCGTCGTTGCGCCCCTTTGGCTGGCCACCGGCTTTGCCGGTCAGGGTCGGCTGCTGCGCGCCGTGGTGGGCTGGCTTCTCCTCCTGCCGCCATGGGTGGCCACGCTGGAACTGCGCCTGATGGGACCTGGGCTTACCCTCTTTGCCCTGGGCCTCATCTGGCTTACCGACAGCGCCGCCTACTTCACCGGCCATGCCTTCGGCCGACACAAGCTGGCGCCGCGGGTGAGCCCCGGCAAGACCTGGGAGGGGGTGGCCGGCGGTGTGGGCGCGGCGCTCCTGCTGGCCTGGATTGTGGCGGCGACGGCGCCCAATTTCCTCCTTGCCGGGCGCACGGTGGCGGTGCCGGCCTTCGTTCTGGCCTGCGCTGCGGTGGCAGCCATCAGCGTGCTGGGTGATCTGTTCGAATCCCACATCAAGCGGCTCAAGGGGGTGAAGGACAGCAGCCACCTCATCCCTGGCCACGGTGGCGTCCTCGACCGCATCGACAGTCTCACCAGTGCGCTGCCGGTGTTTTTGCTTCTGAGCCTGCTCGTCAACCGCCTGGGGGGTCAGCCATGACGGTGCAGCGCCTGACCCTGCTGGGTTCCACCGGCTCCATTGGCACCAGCACCCTCGACGTGGTGGCGCGTCATCCGCAGCGCTTCGAGGTGTTCGCCCTCACTGCGCACCGGCAATGGGAGCGGCTGCTGGAACAGGTGCGCCGCTTTCACCCGCGCTTTGCCGTCCTGACCGAGGCAGGCGCGGCCGAACAGCTTGCCGAGGCGGTGCGTCGGGAGGGCCTGCCCACCCAGGTGTGCCAGGGAGAAAGCGCACTGGCGGAGGTGGCCTCGGCCCGAGAGGTGGACAGCGTGCTGGCCGCCATCGTCGGTGCTGCGGGACTCAAGCCGGCACTGGCGGCGGCGCGCGCGGGCAAGCGGCTCCTGCTTGCCAACAAGGAATCCCTGGTCATGTCGGGGGCCCTCTTCATGCAGGCGGTGCAGGCGGGCGGCGCACGCCTTTTGCCCATCGACAGCGAGCACAATGCGGTCTTCCAGTGTCTGCCCAATGACGGGGGAAGCCTTGCGCGGCGCGGCGTGCGGCGTATTCTCCTCACCGCTTCGGGAGGGCCTTTCCGCACCCGCAGCGTGGAGTCGCTGGAGGAGGTCACGCCCGCCGAAGCCTGCGCCCATCCCAACTGGGTGATGGGGCGCAAGATTTCCGTGGATTCCGCCACCATGATGAACAAGGGGCTGGAGGTGATCGAGGCCCATTGGCTCTTCGGCGCGAGTCCGGAACAGATCGAAGTGGTGATCCATCCGCAAAGCGTGATCCATTCCCTGGTGGAATACGTGGATGGCTCGGTGCTGGCGCAACTTTGCAATCCCGACATGCGTACGCCCATCGCCCACGCACTGGCCTGGCCGGAGCGCATCGAAAGCGGGGTCACTCCCCTCGATCTCGTCCGCATCGGGCGTCTAGATTTCGAAGCGCCCGATCCGGTGCGCTTCCCCTGTCTTCGCCTGGCCTTCGAGGCCCTGCGCACGGGGGGCACGGCACCTGCCATTCTCAATGCCGCCAACGAGGTGGCGGTGGAGGCGTTTCTTGCCGGGCGGTTGCGTTTCCGGGGTATTCCCACGCTGATCGAGGCTGTGCTGGAAAGCGTGGCGGTGACGGCGGCGGACAGCCTGGAGGCGGTACTGGCGGCGGATGCCCGCGCCCGTAGCCGGGCAGCGGAACTGTTGCGGGAGGCGCCATGAGCCTTCTTGCCACCGTGGCCGCTTTTCTCGTCACCCTGGGCGTGCTCATCGTGGTGCACGAGTTCGGCCATTATCTGGCGGCGCGGGCCTGCGGCGTGCGCGTGCTGCGCTTTTCCGTGGGTTTCGGCCGGCCCCTCTGGTCGAAGCGTTTTTCCCCCGAGGGGACGGAATGGGCGATCGCCGCTTTTCCCCTCGGGGGCTATGTCAAGATGCTGGACGAACATGAGGGGCCGGTGTCCCCGGATCAACTCGCCTTCGCCTTCAACCGGCAGCCGGTGGGGCGGCGCATGCTCATCGTTGCCGCCGGTCCCGCTGCCAACTTCCTCCTCGCCATCGTGCTCTACTGGGGGCTCTTCATGCATGGCATGCCGGGGCTGCGTCCCGTGCTGGATACCCCCCCGGCGGGTAGCCCGGCGGCGCTGGCGGGGCTGAAGCAGGGCGATACCATCGAGGCGGTGGCGGGCGAGCCGGTGACGGTGTGGGAGGACGTGCACTGGCGCCTCGTCTCCCGCCTGGGGCGGGGCGGCGAGCTCGAGCTTCTGGTGCAAGGCCGCGATGGCGGCCGGCGGGTGCACATCCTGCGCCTTGCTCCGGATGACGGGCGCGACCAGGGCAAGGGCCTGACGACGCGCATCGGGCTTCTGCCCTCGCGGGTGATCGAGCCGCGCCTCGGTGAAGTGCTGCCGGGCTCACCGGCGGCGCAGGCCGGTTTGCGCACCGGCGATCGGGTGACGGCCATCGACGGCCGGCCCGTGGAAAGCTGGCAGGCACTGGTGGAAGCGATTCGCCGCCATCCCGGCTCCCCGGTGCGGCTTGCCATCCTGCGCGACGGCCAGCGCCTGGAAGTCTCCGTCACCCCCCGCGCGGAAAGGATGGATGGACAGACGGTGGGCCGCATCGGCGCGGCCGTCTATGCCTATACCACGGTGCGCCATGGGCCGTGGCGCGCGCTCCTGCAGGCGGTGCAGAAGACCTGGGACATGGCCGCGTTGAGTCTCGAGTTGCTGTGGAAAATGCTGTGGGGCGAGGTGTCCTGGCGCAATCTCAGTGGCCCGGTGACCATTGCCGATTATGCAGGGCAGACGGCACAGATGGGGTGGATGCCGTGGCTGCTCTTCCTCGCCTTGCTGAGCACCAGTCTGGGGGTGCTCAACCTGCTGCCGGTGCCGGTGCTGGATGGTGGCCATTTGTTGTATCATGTCGCGGAAATCGTCACGGGACGCCCTCCTTCCGAGCAGGCACTCATGGCTGGCCAGCGTATCGGCATGGCGCTCCTGTTCACTCTCATGCTGTTCGCCCTCTACAACGATCTCAACCGCTTGCTTGGGCCTTGATTCCATGAGACCTTCTGCCCTGGTGTTGCTGCTGGCGTGTGGCCTCTCCCAGCTGGCCCATGCCTTCGAGCCCTTCGTCGTCAAGGATATCCGGGTCGAAGGGCTGCAGCGCACCGAGGCGGGCACGGTGTTCAGCTATCTGCCGGTCAAGGTGGGGGAGGTGTTCGACGAGGAGAAATCCGCCGCTGCCATCAAGGCGCTGTTTGCCACCGGCTTCTTCAGCGACGTGCGGCTGGAAGTGCAGGATGGCGTGCTCATCGTGCTCGTCGTGGAGCGTCCGGCCATCGGCCAGATCGAGGTGGTCGGCGCCAAGGAATTCGACAAGGATCAGCTCAAGGCGGGCCTGAAGGAGGTGGGGCTCGCCGAGGCGCGCATCTTCGATCGTTCCCTGCTGGACAAGGCGGAGCAGGAGCTCAAGCGCCAGTACCTGGCGCGGGGCAAGTATGGGGTGGAGATCAAGACCACGGTCACCCCCCTGGAGCGCAACCGGGTGGCCATCCGCTTCGACATCTCGGAAGGGGAGGTGGCGAAGATCCGCCAGATCAACATCGTCGGCGCCCAGGCCTTCCGCGAGAAGGACCTCCTCGACCTCATGACCCTTTCCACGCCCAATTGGCTGTCCTGGTACACCAAGAACGACCAGTATTCCAAACAGAAACTCGCCGGCGACCTGGAAACCCTGCGCTCCTTCTACCTCAACCGCGGCTATCTGGATTTCGCCATCGAGTCCACCCAGGTGCAGATCTCGCCGGACAAGAAGGACATCTACATCACCATCAACATCCACGAAGGGCCGCGCTACACCCTGGGCGACATCAAGGTGGCTGGCGAGCTCCTCATTCCGGAAGAGGAACTGCGCAAGCTGGTGAAGGTGAAAAGCGGGGAGATTTTCTCCCGCGAGCGCATCACCGAAACCACCAAGGCGATTAGCGACCGCCTGGGCAATGACGGCTATGCCTTCGCCAACGTCAACGCGGTGCCGGAAGTGGACCGGGAGCGGCAGCGGGTTT
Source organism: Burkholderiales bacterium (assembly GCA_023511995.1). NCBI lineage: Bacteria > Pseudomonadati > Pseudomonadota > Betaproteobacteria > Burkholderiales > Burkholderiales bacterium. The sequence goes on along the minus strand of JAIMAL010000006.1, from coordinate 104,161 downwards.
CCTTTACCTTCTTCATCGACCCCGGCAGGCGGGTCTATGTGCGCCGGGTGGAAATCGTCGGCAACACCCGCACGCGGGATGAAGTCATCCGGCGCGAGATGCGCCAGATCGAAGGCGGCTGGTACTCTGCCGCGAAGATCAACCGCTCGCGGGAGCGGCTGGACAAGCTGGATTATTTCAAGGAAGTGAACATCGAAACCCCCGCGGTGGCCGGCACCACCGACCAGGTGGATGTGCGGGTGCGGGTGGAGGAAAAACCCACCGGCAACATCATGGCCGGTGCCGGCTTTTCCAGCAGCGAGGGCTTGATCCTGAGCGGTTCGGTTTCCCAGTCCAACGTGCTGGGGTCGGGCAATTACCTTTCCGTGCAGGCCAACACCAGCAAGGTGAACACGGTCTATGCCCTGTCCTACACCAACCCCTATTACACCGACGATGGCCTGAGTCTGGGTTTCGATGTCTTCACGCGCAAGGTGGATTCCAAGGCGCTTTCCGTCACGACCTACACCACCTCCAGCAGGGGGGCGAATCTGCGCCTGGGCGTGCCGCTTACGGAAACCGACGTGGTGGGCTTCGGCTTCGGTTTCGAGGCCACCACGGCCGCCGTGGATACCACCGCCTCACCGGTCTATGCCCAGTTCGTGTCGAAATTCGGCACCAGTTACACCATCCTGCGCGGAGATGCATCCTGGGGACGGGACACCCGCGACAGCCGCCTCTATCCCATGAAGGGGACGCTGCAGCGCGCCTATGGGGAAATCGGCCTGCCGGGGGGCGAGCTCAACTACATCAAGCTCAACTACCAGCACCAATGGCTGCGTCCCCTGTCCCGGGATACAGCGCTGCTGCTCAATGGCGAAGTGGGTTGGGCCAAGGGTCTGGGCGGCGATCCCTTTCCCTTCTTCAAGAACTACTATGCGGGGGGTGTGACCACCGTGCGTGGCTACAAGGCGGGCACCATCGGCCCCAAAGACAGCCTAGGGCAGGCCATCGGCGGCACCCGGCGTCTCATTGGCAATGCCGAGTATCTCTTCCCCATGCCGGGGCTCAAAAACGACAAGTCGGCGCGCCTGAGTGCCTTCCTCGATGCCGGCGCCGTCTACGGGCCGGATGACAAAGTAAGCCTCGGTGAGCTCCGTTATTCTGCGGGTATCGCCTTGAGCTGGGTGTCGCCGGTGGGACCGCTCAAATTCAGTCTGGCCAAGGCGCTCAACGCCAAGCCGGACGACAAGAAGGAAGTGTTCCAGTTCCAGTTGGGTTCCGTTTTCTAGAGAGCAGGTATGAACAGACTCAGCAAGACAGTGGCAGTGACGGTTTTGGCGCTTTCGGGATTGTCCGCGGCGGTAAGCTCCGCAGCACAGGCGGCAGAACTCAAGGTAGGTTTCGTCAATGTGGAACGCATCTTCCGCGAATCGGCCCCCGCCATCCGCGCCAGCAAGAAGCTGGAAAAGGAATTCGCCGCGCGGGATGCGGAAATCCAGAAAATGGCCAAGCAGTTCCGTGATCTCCAGGCCTATCTGGAGAAGGAGAGCGTCACCTTGAGCGAGACCGAGCGCCGCAACAAGGAGCGGGAACTCGCCAACCTGAACCGGGAATTGCAGCGCGCCCAGCGCGAGTTCCGCGAGGACCTCACCATTCGCCAGAATGAAGAGCGGGCGGCCTTCCAGGAGCGGGTGAACAAGGTCATCGGCGAGCTGGCGGAAAAGGAAAAATACGACCTCATCCTGCAGGAGGCGGTGTATGTCAGCAACCGCATCGACATCACCGACAAAATCCTGAAGGCCCTCGCCGACAAATGAGGCGCGTGGTGCATCGTCCGCGGTCACGGTGAACCATGCCCGATGCGCAGGATGGCGTAAGCCTTAAGGAAATCGTCGCCCGTCTCGGCGGGGAGGTGGTCGGCGATGCCGGCGTGCGCATCCGCCGCGTGGCCACCCTGGAGCAGGCCGGGCCCGATGCCCTGACTTTCCTCACCAACCGGAAGTATCGCGGACAGCTCGCCCGCACCCGGGCGGCGGCGGTCCTGCTGGGCCCGCAGGAGCGGGAGGCCACGACGCTGCCCCGCATCGTGGCGGACAATCCCTATGCCTACCTGGCGCGGGTGCTGACGCTCCTGCATCCGACCCCCGCCGCCACGCCGGGCATCCATCCCAGCGCGGTGGTGGCGGAAGGGGCAGAGGTGGATCCCACTGCGGAAGTGGGCCCGCTGGTTTTCATCGGCGCGGGGGCGCGCATCGGCGCCCGTTGCCGCATTGGCGCAGGCTGCCACCTGGGGGAACAGGTGGTGCTGGGAGAGGACTGCCTGCTCCACGCGGGGGTGACCATTTACCACGATTGTGTGCTGGGGCGGCGGGTGATCGTGCACGCCGGTGCGGTGATCGGCGCCGATGGCTTCGGCTTCGCACCGGAAGCAGGCCGTTGGCTGAAGATTCCCCAGCTCGGGCGGGTGGTGATCGGCGATGACGTGGAAATCGGCGCCAACACCACCATCGACCGCGGCGCCCTCGACGATACAGTGATCGAGGAAGGGGTCAAACTCGACAACCTGATCCAGATCGCGCACAACGTCCGCATCGGTGCCCACACCGTGATGGCGGCATGCGTCGGGGTGGCGGGCAGCACCCGCATTGGCCGGCATTGCATGATCGGCGGCGCGGCGGGCATCATCGGGCATCTCACCATTGCCGACAACGTGACCATTTCCGTGGGGAGCTTCGTCACCAAATCCATCCTCGAGCCGGGCAGCACCTATACCGGGGTCTGGTCGGCCATGCCCCACCGGGACTGGATGCACATGCAGGCGCGGCTGCGTCAGGTGGAGGAAATGGCCAAGCGCATGCGTGAGCTGGAACAGAAACTCCTGGAACTGGAAAGGAAAGCGCCATGAGTCTCATGGACATCAACGAAATCATGAAATACCTGCCCCACCGCTACCCCTTCCTCATGCTGGACAAGGTGGAAAGCATCGAGCCCGGCAAGCGCATCGTGGCGGTGAAGAACGTGAGCGTGAACGAGCCTTTCTTCCAGGGCCATTTCCCGAACCGGCCGGTTTTCCCCGGCGTGTTGATCGTGGAGGCCATGGCCCAGGCGGCGGCGATTCTATCCTTCAAATCGGAGAACACCACGCCGGATGCCGATTCGGTCTATTACTTCGTCGGCATCGATGGTGCCCGTTTCAAGCGTCCCGTGGGTCCCGGCGACCAGTTGGTGCTGGAGGTGGATTTTCAGCGGGCCATCAAGGGCATCTGGAAATTCACCGGCCGCGCCCAGGTGGACGGGGCGGTGGCCGCCGAGGCGGAACTCATGTGCACGGTGCGCAAGGTCGTATGATCCATCCCACCGCGATCGTGCATCCCGGCGCACGCCTGGGCAAAGGCGTGGAGATCGGCCCCTATGCCGTGGTGGGTGAACACGTGGAAATCGGCGATGGCAGCCGCATTGGCGCCCATGCGGTGATCACCGGCCACACCCGCATCGGCCGCGAAAACCGCATCTTCCAGTTCGCCTCCATCGGCGAAATCCCGCAGGACAAAAAATATGCGGGCGAAGCCACCCGTCTCGAGATCGGTGATCGCAACACCATCCGCGAATTCACCACCATCAACGTGGGGACGGCGCAGGGCGGGGGCGTGACCCGCATCGGCGATGACAACTGGATCATGGCCTACGTGCACATCGCCCACGACTGCATCGTCGGCAGCCACACCATCTTTGCCAACTGCACCAATCTCGCCGGCCACGTGGAGGTGGACGATTACGCGGTGCTCGGTGGCTTCACCGGCGTCCATCAGTTTTGCAAGATCGGTGCCCATGTGATCACGGCGGTCAACACCACGGTGTTCAAGGACATCCCCCCCTATGTGATGGCCGCCGGGGCCGATGGCGCCAAGCCCCACGGCCTCAATAGCGAGGGACTGCGGCGGCGTGGCTTTTCCGCAGCGACTCTGGCGGCGCTGAAACAGGCCTACCGGACCCTGTACCGCTCCGGCCTGACCCTGGAAGAGGCGAAAGAAAGCCTTCGAGAGCAGGCACGGCAGGAGCCCGCCGTGCAGCGTCTGGTGGACTTCCTCGACCGCTCCACTCGCGGCATCATCCGCTGAAGCCGGTACCGGAAGCATGGAGCGGCTGCGCATCGGCATCGTTGCGGGGGAAGCGTCCGGCGATCTTCTGGCAAGCCATCTGGTGGCGGCGCTGAAGGCGAGACTGCCGCAGGCGCAGTTTGAAGGCATCGGCGGGCCGAAGATGATTGCGGCCGGCGTGCACTCCCTTTTCCCCATGGAAACCTTGGCAGTGCGCGGTTATGTGGAGGCCTTGCGCAGCCTGCCGGCGATCCTGCGCATCCGGCGCAAGCTCACCCGCCATTTCCTCGCCACGCGGCCGGACCTTTTCATCGGCGTCGATGCGCCGGATTTCAATCTCGGACTTGCCCGCACCCTCAAGGCCGCGGGCATCCCCACCTTCCAGTATGTCGGGCCGTCGGTGTGGGCCTGGCGCGGCGGGCGTCTGCGTAAAATCCGCCGCGCCGTCTCCCACATGCTCTTGCTTTTCCCCTTCGAGCCACCCCTCTACGAAGCCGCCGGCATTCCCGCCACCTACGTCGGCCATCCCCTGGCGGACATGCTGCCTCTCCACCCCGACCGAACGGCGGCGCGGGAGGCGCTGCGCCTACCTCCGCAAGGGGAGATGGTGGCCCTGCTGCCTGGCAGCCGTGAAAGCGAGCTCGCCCTGATGGGAGACCTCTTCGTGCAGGCGGCGCAGCAGATTCACCGCCTGCGGCCGGGCGTGTCTTTTCTCGTGCCCCTCATCACGCGTAAAACACGCGATCTCTTCGAGGCGGCGCTGGCGCGGCAGCAGGCGCACGACCTGCCGCTACGCATCCTTTTCGGCCACGCCCACGAAGCGATGACCGCGGCCAATGTGGTCCTCGTCGCCTCGGGGACGGCGACCCTGGAAGCGGCATTGCTCAAGCGCCCCATGGTGATCACCTACCGCGTGCCTGCGCTCACCTATCGGCTCATGTGGCCCCGCCGCTATCTGCCCTACGTGGGGTTGCCCAATGTGCTGGCCGGCCGCTTCCTGGTGCCGGAGCTGCTGCAGGACGAGGCCACGCCGGACAACCTCGCCCAGGCGGTGTGCAATCTGCTGGCTGCGCCACGGCTGTGTGGGGCACTGGAGGCACACTTTGTGCGCATGCATCTCCTTTTGCGCCAGGGCAACGCGGAGAAGGTGGCGGACGCGGTGGTGCGCCATCTGGAAGCCCACCGGCCTGCCGCCATGAAGGCCTTCGATGCCGAAGGATGCACGTCATGAAGCCATCGTTTCCCGCCGGCGATCCTTTGCCTGAGAGGGCCGAGGCCCGGGATTTCTGCGCCGATGCCGCATTCCTCTGCGGGGTGGACGAAGCGGGCAGGGGGCCGCTGGCCGGTCCCGTCTATGCCGCGGCGGTGATCCTCGATCCAAGCCATCCCTGGCAGGGCCTTCGTGATTCGAAAACGCTCTCCGCCGCCCGGCGGGAGGCCTTGTTCGTGGAGATCACCCGCCATGCCCTGGCTTGGGCCATCGCCCGCGCCGAAGTGGAGGAAATCGACCGCCTGAACATCCTTGAGGCAAGCCTCCTTGCCATGGAGCGGGCGGTGCGCCTGCTTCCCCGGGAACCGGGTCTCGTTCTGGTGGACGGCAACCGTTTTCCCGCGCTTCCCTGTCCCACCCAGGCCGTGGTGGGGGGGGATGCTTCGGTGCCGGCGATTTCCGCTGCCTCCATCCTCGCCAAGGTGGCACGGGACAGGGAGCTTGTGCGGCTTGACCGCCTCTATCCCGCCTATGGATTTGCCCGACACAAGGGTTATCCCACAGCGGAACATCTCGCGGCGTTGCAGCTCAACGGTGTTTCCCCCGTGCACCGAACCAGCTTTGCCCCCGTCGCCCGGCTCCTTCACGACAGCCCTCGCGCCTGAGCTGGATTCCGGCCTAAAGAAACCGCCGGCACTGCCGTAGTTGTCACCAGGCGGGCGCCTTTGCCTGCAGCCAGAACGTAAAGCATGCCTGGTTCCGGGAAAAACTGATCCATGTTCGTCATCGTCGGTTACATCATCGTGCTCGGCTCCGTGCTGGGCGGTTTCATCCTCTCCGGCGGCCACATCGCCGCCCTGCTGCAACCCCTGGAATTGCTCATGATCGGCGGCGCTGCGGTGGGCGCTTTCGTCGTCGCCAATGGTGGCAAACCCCTGAAAGCCACCCTCAAGGCGCTGCCGTCGCTCTTCAAAGGCTCCAAATACACCAAGGCCCTCTACATGGACCTTTTGTCCATGCTCTACGAAGTGTTGGCCAAGGTGCGCAAGGAAGGGCTGATGTCCATCGAAAACGATGTGGAATCGCCCCAGGAAAGCCCGCTGTTTTCCAAATATCCCAGCATCCTCGCCGACCACCACGTGATGGATTTCCTCACCGATTACCTGCGCCTGATGGTGAGCGGCAGCCTCAATGCCTTCGAGATCGAAAACCTCATGGACAACGAAATCGAGACCCATCACCACGAGGGCGAGGTGCCCGTGCAGGCTCTTTCCAAACTGGGGGATGCGATGCCAGCTTTCGGTATCGTCGCCGCCGTGATGGGGGTGGTGCACACCATGGAGTCGGTGGGCCTGCCGCCGTCGGAACTGGGCATTCTCATTGCCCATGCCCTGGTGGGGACCTTCCTCGGGATTCTGCTTTCCTATGGCTTTGTCGGGCCCCTGGCGAGCCGGCTGGAGCACCGGCTCGCGGAAGAGACCAAGTTTCTCCAGTGCATCAAGGTGACGCTGCTCGCCAGCCTCAACGGTTATGCGCCCCAGGTGGCGGTGGAGTTCGGGCGCAAGGTGCTCTATTCCACCGAACGGCCCAGCTTCCGTGAGCTGGAGGAAGAGGTGAAGAGCCGCAAGGGCAAGTGAGATGAGCGACGATTCCCAGCGGCCAATCATCGTCAAACGGGTGAAAAAGGCGGCCCACGGCCACCATGGCGGGGCGTGGAAGATCGCCTATGCCGACTTCGTCACCGCGATGATGGCGTTTTTCCTCCTCATGTGGCTGCTCGGTTCCACCACCAAGGCGCAGCGGGAGGGGATTGCCGAATATTTCAAGGCACCGCTCAAGATTTCCATGAGCGGGGGCAGCGGCGCGGGTGATGCCTCTTCCGTGATCAAGGGCGGCGGCATGGATCTTTCCCGCAAGACCGGCCAGGTGGAAAAGACCGACACGCCGCAGAAGAAGAAAACCGTCAATCTGGAAGCGGCGAGGGCGGAGCAGGAGCGGCTGGAAAGGCAACGTCTGGAAAGCCTGAAGGCCAAGCTGGAACAGTTGATCGAAAGCAATGCACTGCTCAAGCAGTTCAAAAGACAGCTCCTCATCGACATCACCAGCGAAGGGCTGCGCATCCAGATCGTGGATGAGCAGAACCGGCCCATGTTCAACGTGGGCAGTGCCGTCATGCAGCCCTATGCGCGGCAAATCCTCGCCGAGATCGCCAAGGTGCTCAACGATGTGCCCAACACCATCAGCCTGTCGGGTCACACCGATGCCACGCCGTACTCCGGGGGCGAACGGGGTTACAGCAACTGGGAGTTGTCAGCGGACCGGGCCAATGCCGCGCGGCGGGAGCTGGTGGCAGGCGGCATTGCGGAAGGCAAGATTCTGCGGGTGGTGGGGCTCGCCTCCGCCGTGCCCTTCGACAAGGACAATCCCTATAACCCCATCAACCGCCGCATCAGCATCATCGTCATGAACAAACGCACGGAGGAGGCGGTGCGCAGCGACGGCGGCAAGCTCGAGGTTGCCGCAGAGCAATTGAAGGAGGGCAGCGATGCCCCACCCCTCAAGCCTTGAACCGCGGGGCGCGCGGGTGGCGCCGGCGGCCTTGGGTGTGGCGGCCCTCCACCATTGGCCGGTGGTGGCGCGCGCGGCTTGCGCCCAGCTTGGTGCCCTGCCCGTGAGCCTTGCCCTTGCGGAAAGCCTGCCTTTTGCCGGCGTGCTGCTGTTGCAGGGCGTGGTGGCGGCGGGATTGGCGGTATTGCTACGGCTGCCCTGGTGGTGGTGGCCCATGGAGTTGGCCTTTGCCCCCGCCTTGGCGGCGGCCCTCGCATTGCCCGTCGCCTCCGGCTGGTTCCTCGCCGCTTTCCTTGCGCTTGCCGCGGTGTACGGGAACCCCGGTCGCACCCGTGTGCCCCTGTATCTTTCCGGGCGGGCGGTGTGGCAGGCCCTGGCGGATCTTGTGCCCCCCACGGGGCGGGTGCTGGACCTGGGCTCGGGACTGGGTGGGCCTCTTCTTCATCTCGCGCGTCATCACCCGGGGCTTCGTGGTGTGGGCATCGAGGCGGCGCCCTTGCCGTGGCTCATCAGCCGGCTGCGGGCCATGGGGCACACCCGGCTGAGCTTCGTCCGGGGCTCCTTCTGGGAGGAGGACCTGGGCGCTTACGATTTCGTCTTCGCCTACCTTTCGCCTGCCGTCATGCCGCGGCTGTGGCGCAAGGTGCAGGCGGAAATGGCGCCCGGTAGCGTCTTCGTCAGCGTGGAATTCCCCGTGCCCGGCGTCGAGCCTCACGCCGTCATCCACACCGGCGGCCGGCAGCGCCTCTATCTCTGGCGTTTCTGAGCCCGGCGGCAGGCGGCCTTGATGGCGCGGGCCAAATCAGCGCGTTCCCGTGCCGGGGTCAGCCGTCGGGCACGCCGCCGGCATTGGGCGCCGAGGTGGGCGAGGAAGTCTGCATCCGCTTCGGCGCGGGCGAGGAGGGCCGCCAGCGCACGCTCGTCGCCAACGGGAAAATAGCCCGCATAATCCCGGCCCAGCATGCCCACGTTGCCCGGCACGCGGGAGGCGAGCACCGGCAGACCCACCGCCAGGGCCTCGCTGATGACGTTGGCCCCGCCTTCCATGCGGGAACTCATCACCATTAGCCGCGAGCGCCGCAGAGTTTCCCGCACCTGTCTGGGTGGCACTTCCCCGCGCCAGCGGTAACGGGGCTCTTCACCCATGAGCCGCCGCGCCTCCTCGGCATGCCGGGGATCCAGGGCGCGGCCCAGATGTTCCACGCGGATGTGAGAAGTGGGCGGCAGATGGGCGAGGGCGTAGGCGGTGCGGAAGGGGTCTTTCTCCTCCCGCAGATGGCCCACGACGCAGACGGCAAAGCCGGCCTCGCCAGGCAGACGGCTGCCCTTGGGCGCCGACTGGTAAATAACCTGGGCCTTGGCCCGCCATGGGGCGGGCAGACTCGCCAGCGCCTCTTCCTGCAGGACGATCAGGCCGTGGGCAAGCCTCACCGAGCGGCGCGCCTGCCCTTTTTCTGCCAGATCCCGGTAGAGGTCGGTGCCGGTGAGGACCACCAAGAGTGGCCGGCGGGGATGGCGCCGGTGGAAACGGGCGATGGAATCCCGCGAGCGCCAGGCATGCAGGGCGATGAGGAGGTCGGCGGGCCTGCCCCGCCAGCGGGTGGCAAGGTCCACGCGATGCCCAAGGCGCTTCAGAAGGCGCGCCCAGCGCAGTGCGGTGTGGCGGTTGCCGGTGCGAAGCCGCGCCCCGGCAGGTGTGATCAGGGCGATTCTCAATGGGATAAACTGACTCAACCCATGCGCCCGCCACTATACGCTTCCCCGCCTTTCCGGAAAACGCCTGCCGCCGGCGCAGGACGCACTTTTCGCCAGATCACGCCCTCCGCCCATGACTGACGCCAAATTCCAAAACCTGTGGTATGTGCGGCGGGGGGAGCGGGTGAGCGGACCCTTCCCGGAAAAATGGCTGCGCCGCGATCTTGCCCTGGGGCGCCTGCGGCCGGAGGATGAAATCAGTCCCGATCGCGTAAGCTGGATTTCCTTGCGGGAGCGGACCGATTGGCTTCGGGAACCGCTTCCTGAAGCGCCGGCGGACCTGCCGGAATGGCAGGAGGAGCGGCTGCGGGCGCGCCGCCGGTGGCTCGATGAGCGCAGACTGCCGGATCGCCGCCAGGGTGAAGCCCGCGCATCCGGGGAGGAGAAGCGGCGGCGGCCGGACCGGCGTCTGCCGGAAAGTGCCGAGACCCTGCTTTTGCGGCAACGTCACGCCGAATGGGAACGCACACTCGCTGCCCGGCGGGAACGCTACCTGGGCGTGGTGGCGGTGCTCCTCGTGTTGCTGGGGGTCACCCTCTGGGCGGCAAGCCGGGGGCGCGTGGTCAACCCCGTGGTGGTCCACCTGCCATCGGCGCAGCCGAACTGCCGCGCGCCGGCTTCCCCGCAGGTCAACTGGCAGGGCTGCGACAAAAGCGGCGCCTGGCTGCGGGGAGTGGACCTGGAGAGCGCCAATCTGGCCGGTGCGCGCTTCAACAGCGCCAATCTGAGTCTTGCCCGCCTCGCCTATGCCAATCTCGCCGGTGCCGACCTGAGCTATGCCAATCTCGAAGGCGCCACGCTGCAGGCGGCCAACCTGGCGGGAGCGGACCTCACCTATGCGAGCCTGCGCCAGGCCGACCTCCGTCTGGCCGATCTGCGGGGGGCGAAGCTTGCCGCCACGGAGCTCATGGGTGCCCGCCTGTCGGGCGCCCTCTGGACCGATGGCCACACCTGCGCGCCGGGCTCGGTGGGGGAGTGTGGTCCATGATGCCCATCACCTCGCCGGAAAATCCCCTGATCCGGCAGGTGCGCAAGCTGCTCGCTTCGGCGAAAGCGCGGCGCCGGCTGCGGCAGGCCGTGCTGGATGGGTGGCATCTGCTGGAAGCCTGTCTTGCTGCGGGCGTTGCGGTGGAACGGGTGCTCCTCGCCGCGCGGATACGGGATTCCGCCCCGGCGCGCCGCCTGCTGGCGCAGGTGGAGGCGCGTCGGGTTGCCCTCCTCGCCGATGCCCTGTTCGATGCCCTGGCCCCGGTGGAGGAAGCCACCGGCGTGCTCACCGTGATCGGCATTCCCCACCCCAGAGCGGCGGGACAGGACTGCGTGCTGCTTCTGGAACGCATCCAGGACCCGGGCAATCTGGGCAGCATCCTGCGCAGCGCTGCTTGCGCGGGGGCGGATGCGGTCTATCTCTCCAAGGGGTGCGCCGATGTCTGGTCGCCGCGTGCCCTGCGCGGTGGCATGGGGGCGCAATTCCACCTCGCGCTCCATGAACAGGTGGACCTGGTTGCGCTCGCCCAGTCCTTTCCCGGGGTGGTCATCGCCACCAGTCTCGCTGCCAGCGATTCCCTCTATGACCTGGATTTGCGCAAGCGGGTCGCCTTCGCTTTCGGCAATGAGGGAGCGGGGTTATCGCCTGCACTGCTTGCCGCCGCCCGGCACCGGGTGCGCATCCCCATGCCCGGCCGCGTGGAATCACTGAATGCGGCAGCGGCCGCCGCCGTCTGTCTTTTCGAGCGGGTGCGCCAGCTACAGGCGGGGCGTTAGGCCCTGGCGGTGGACGATGGTGGAGGCGATTTCCTCCACCGACATGTGGGTGGTGTCGAGGAAGGGAATGCCATGGCGCTGGAAGAGCGCCTCTGCCGCACGCACCTCCCGCTGGCAGGTGGCCAGTTCGGCATAGCGGCTGCCCGGACGACGCTCCTCGCGGATTTCATGGAGCCGCTGGGGGCTGATGGATAGACCAAAGAGTTTGCCCCCCTGCGCCATCACCCCCGGCGGCAGACGGCCACGGTCGAAGTCCTCTTCGGTGAGGGGATGGTTGGCTGCCTTGAGTCCGTATTGGAGCGCGAGGTAAAGGCAGGTGGGGGTCTTGCCGCAGCGGGAGACGCCGACCAGCACGATGTCCGCCTCGGCAAGCTGCCTGCCCAGGCCGTCGTCGTGGGCGAGCGCGAAGTTGACCGCCTCGATGCGGCGGCCATAGGCATGATCCACGCCATGGAGCCTGCCCACGGCCCGCGCCGGGGTCAGTCCCAGCTCCTCCTCCAGGGGCGGCAGGAAATGGTCGAAGACATCCAGCACCAGCGCCGGGGCCTCGGCAAGACGCGCGCGCAGCTCGGGCTGGGTCAGCGAACTCACCACGATGGGCCGCGCGTCATCCTCTTCTGCGGCGGCCCTGATGCGCTCCAGGGCGTGGGCGAGTTTTTCCGCATTGTCGATGAAGGGTAGCGTGGTGCGCACAAAGTCAATATGATCGAACTGGCTGAGGAGACTCCGGCCAAGGGTTTCCGCCGTAATGCCGGTGTGATCGGAAATGAAGAACACGTGACGCCGTGGGGAAATGGGCATGCGCCCGCCTCACTCAATGGGACCTCACCATGACCGAGCCATCATACATCATCTGGTTTGAAGAACTGTCAATGAAGGACGTGGAGCGGGTGGGCGGCAAAAACGCCTCCCTGGGCGAGATGATCCGCTCCCTCTCCCATCTGGGTGTGCGGGTGCCGGGCGGCTTTGCCACCACGGCCCAGGCCTTCCGCGATCATCTCGCCCACAATGGTCTCGTCGAAAAAATCCACGCCGCCCTGGATGGCCTCGACGTGAACGATGTCACCGCGCTGGCGGCGACGGGGGCGCAAATCCGCGCCTGGGTGAAGGCAGGGGAATTTCCTCCCCGGCTCGAGGCGGAAATCCGCGTCGCCTGGACGAAGCTTGTCGCCGCCACCCCCGGGGAGCTTTCCGTTGCCGTGCGCTCTTCTGCCACGGCGGAGGACCTGCCGGATGCCTCCTTTGCCGGCCAGCAGGAGACACTGCTCAATGTCGTCGGCCTCGAGAATGTGCTGCAGGCGGTCAAGGAAGTGTTCGCTTCCCTCTACAACGACCGCGCCATCGCCTACCGCGTCCACCACGGTTTCCGCCATGCCCAGGTGGCCCTGTCGGCGGGCATCCAGCGCATGGTGCGCAGTGATCTCGCTTCAAGTGGCGTGATGTTTACCATCGATACCGAGTCCGGTTTCCCCGACGTGGTCTTCATCACCGGCTCCTGGGGGCTGGGGGAAATGGTGGTGCAGGGCGCGGTGAACCCGGACGAGTTCTACGTGCACAAACCCATGCTGGCAGCGGGCAGGCCCGCCATCGTGCGCCGCGCCCTGGGCAGCAAGGCACGGCGCATGGTCTATGGCGAGGGCGGTCAGGCCACGCGGATTGAGGAGGTACCGGAGGCGCTCCGCCGGCAGTTCTGTCTCAGTGACGACGAAGTGCGGGAACTCGCCCGTATGGCGGTGGTGATCGAAAAACATTACGGCCGTCCCATGGACATCGAGTGGGCCAAGGACGGCCTCACGAACGAGCTCTTCATCGTCCAGGCAAGACCCGAGACGGTCAAATCGCGCGCTTCCGGCAGCCTCTTGCGCCAGTACCGCCTCAAGGGATCCGGCCGGGTCCTGGTGACCGGGCGGGCCATCGGCAGCCGTATCGGCGCCGGCCCCGTGCGCCGCGTCCTGTCGGCAGCGGAAATGCACCGGGTGCAGCCGGGTGACGTGCTGGTCACGGACATGACCGATCCCGACTGGGAACCGGTGATGAAACGCGCCGCCGCCATCGTCACCAATCGCGGCGGGCGCACCTGCCATGCCGCCATCGTGGCGCGGGAACTGGGCATTCCCGCGGTGGTGGGCACTGGCGATGCGACGGAGAAACTCGCCGAAAGCCAGCCGGTGACCGTCTCCTGCGCCGAAGGGGATACCGGCAAGGTTTACGAGGGGCTGCTGGAAAGCGAGGTGCGCGAGCTGAGTCTCGACACGCTGCCACCGCCGCCGGTGAAAATCATGATGAACGTGGGCAACCCGGAGCAGGCCTTCGATTTTGCCCAACTCCCCAATCACGGCGTGGGGCTGGCGCGGCTGGAATTCATCATCAGCCGCATGATCGGCATCCACCCGCGCGCCGTGCTCGACTATCCCCAGCTGCCGCCGCCCCTGCGCGAGGCGGTGGAAACCCAGGCCGCAGGCTATGCCGATCCCGTGCGCTTCTATGTGGAAAGGCTGGCGGAAGGGGTGGCCACCATCGCCGCCGCCTTCTGGCCGAAGCCGGTGATCGTGCGCCTGTCGGATTTCAAATCCAACGAGTATGCCAATCTCATCGGCGGCGAACGTTACGAACCGCAGGAGGAAAACCCCATGCTGGGTTTCCGCGGTGCTGCCCGCTACATCTCGCCGGCCTTCCGCGACTGCTTCGCCCTGGAATGCCGCGCCATGAAGCGGGTGCGCGAGGAGCTCGGTTATGGCAACGTGGAACTGATGATTCCCTTCGTGCGCACCGTGGAGGAGGCGCGGGAAGTGGTGGCACTGCTGGCCGAACAGGGGCTTACGCGGGGCAGCGCGGGGCTGCGGCTGGTGATGATGTGCGAGATTCCCTCCAATGTCCTCCTGGCCAACGACTTCCTCGAGTATTTCGACGGCTTTTCCATCGGCTCCAACGACCTCACCCAGCTCACCCTGGGTGTGGACCGCGATTCCAATCTGGTGGCCGCTGCCTTCGACGAACGCAACCCCGCGGTCAAGATGCTGCTCGCCCAGGCCATCGCCGCCTGTCGGCAGAAGGGCAAGTACGTGGGCATCTGCGGCCAGGGTCCCTCCGACCATCCCGATCTCGCCCGCTGGTTGGTGGAGCAGGGCATCGAAAGCCTCTCCCTCAACCCCGACACGGTGGTGGAAACCTGGCTCGCCCTGGCAGGTGATCGTCCGGGTTCTGCCGCGTAAGGGGCAGTGCCCTGGCTTGCCCAGCCTCAGTAACCCAACAGGCGCGTGGTCTGGTAGAAGGCGAAGCTCACCAGCCAGGCGAGGAGCAGGGACCAGCCCACACTGGTGAGGGTGAAGCGCCAACTGTGGGCTTCGCTCCTCAGGGTGGCAATGGTGGAAAGACAGGGGGTGTAGAGGAGGGTGAAGAGCATGAAGCTCATGGCCTGCGCCCAGCTGAGGGTCTGCCCGAGGTGGTGGGTGAGGGCACTGCCCTCGAGGCCATAGATCACGGCCAGCGCCCCGATGACGATTTCCTTGGCGACAAAGCCGAAGATCAGGGCGATGGCAAGCTGCCCATCGATGCCCGCGGGCTCCAGTACGGGCGCGGCCCAGGCGCCGATTTTCCCCGCCCAGGTGGCACTGCTGCCGGGGATGGCACCCGGCGGCAGGTGGGTGAGCAGCCAGACCATGACGACACCGGCGACAATGAATTTGCTCGCCCGATGGAGGAAGTGCCGCACCTCCTGCCAGCCACGCAGGACCATCTGCCGCAGCGTCGGCAGGCGGTAGGGGGGCAGTTCCAGCACGAAGGGTTCGTGGCTGACGAACCGTCCCTTAAAGAGGAGCGCGGTGAGCATGGCCGCCGCGAAGCTGAGCAGATAGAGGCTGAGGAGCACCAGCGGCGCCGCCCGTGGGGAAAAGAGCGCGGCGGTGATGAAGAGGAAAACCTGCAGCCGTGCCGAGCAGAGGGAGAACGGGATGACCAGCATGGTGAGCAGGCGCAGGGCACGCGAGCGCATCACCCGTGTGCCCATGATGGCGGGGACGTTGCAGCCGAAGCCCATGAGGAGCATGACGAAACTGCGTCCATCGAGCCCCAGCCGCGCCATGAGGGCATCCATGAGGAAGGCCGCGCGGGAGAGGTAACCGGTGTCCTCCACCAGCGCCATGAAGAGGAAGAAGAGCACGATCACCGGCACGAAGGCCGCCACCGTGCCCACGCCGTTGTAGAGGCCATCCAGCAGCAGGCCAGACAGCCACGCCGGTGCGCCTGAGAGGAGCGGATCCAACGCCTGCGCGCGGAATGCCGCCAAAAGCCACGCCATGCCATCCTGCAGGGGCTTGCCCAGGGTGAAGATGGCGTGGAAGAGGCCATAGAGGATGGCGAAGAAAATGGGCAGGCCAAGCACGGGATGCAAAAGCAGCCCATCCAGACGGGCGGTGAGGCTGTCCGTAAGCTGCGGCGGGATGTGCACCGCGCGGGCCAGCACCCTTTCCATCTGGCGTTCGATGCCGGCGTCAGCGGCCAGTCTTTGCCGCAGATTTTCGAGCGTGACCGGATTGCTCTGGGCCAAGCGGCGCTTCAGCAAATCCACCGCCGCGGCAAAGCCCTGCCCGTGCTTGGCGGACAACAGCGCCACCGGCATGCCCATTTCGGCCGCCATGCGGTGGGTGTCGATGGCCACCCCGAAACGCGCCGCTTCATCCGCCATGTTGAGGAGCAGCACGGCGGGCAATTCCAGTTGTTTCACCTGCAGGGCGAGGGCGAGCTGGCGGTCGAGCTGGGTGGCGTTGAGGATCACCACCACCAGGTCCACCCGGTTGTGTTCCAGGAAATGGCGCACCACCATCTCGTCCTCGGAGAAACCGTGGAGATCGTAGATCCCCGGCAGATCGACGACTTCCACCATTTCGCCGCCGAGGAGGATTTTTGCGCCCAGCAGGTCCACGGTGACCCCCGGCCAATTGCCAACGCGGGCCGAGGCGCCGGTGAGCCGGTTGAAGAAGGTGGACTTGCCCGTGTTGGGCATGCCCAGAAGGGCGATGCGCTTCATGACGAAGCGCGGGCGACGTCGATGTGGGCGGCCTCCCGCGGGCGCAGCATGAGGTCCGTGCTGCCGACCCGGATCTGCAGTGGCCCCCTGCAGCAGGCGCGGCGGATGAGGGCCACTCGCCGCCCCACCCGCAGACCCAGAGCGGCCAGGCGTGCCTTGACGGCGTCATTGAAACGGAGGCCGGTGATGATCGCCGTCTCTCCGGGTTGCAGGTTGGCCAGGGTGTCCATCAGGATGGGCTTATTTACAAATGAGAATTGTTTTTAAGTTTGCCACTTCCCCGTCTGGGGCGCAAGCATCAGCGCGCCTGAAAGCAGCCCATGGGGTGGGGCGCAGGGAAATGGACCGCAGAAGACCAAGGGCTGCCTGCCGCCGCTGTTGCCGCCATCCTGCAGCGTCTGAAGCGGGCCCGCCCGCTGAGACCAGTGGGCGGACCCGACGGAAACTTCCTCCGGCGCAAGCGGGCAGGGGGCAAGGAAACGCGCCACCTTTGCCGCTCGCAAAGATGGCGACCTGGAAAGTCCGGCAGCGGCGGCTGAGGAAGATTTTTTGGCCGCCACCGCCTTTTGCGGTATGATGGCATCCCGTCTGTTGCATGCCTTCTCCATGACCAAATTCATCTTCATCACAGGCGGGGTCGTTTCTTCCCTGGGCAAGGGCATCGCCGCCGCCTCTCTGGGCGCCATCCTGGAATCCCGCGGCATCAAGGTCACCATGCTCAAGCTGGATCCCTACATCAACGTGGATCCCGGCACCATGAGCCCCTTTCAGCACGGTGAGGTTTTCGTCACCGAGGACGGGGCGGAAACCGACCTCGATCTCGGTCATTACGAGCGCTTCATCAACCGCAAGATGACGAAGCGCAACAACTTCACCACCGGCCAGATCTACGAAAGCGTGATCCGCAAGGAACGCCGGGGCGATTACCTGGGCGGCACGGTGCAGGTCATTCCCCACATCACCGATGAGATCAAGCATTTCATCCGCCTGGGGGCGGGCGATGCGGAAGTGGCGGTGGTGGAAATCGGCGGCACCGTGGGCGATATCGAATCCCTGCCTTTCCTTGAGGCCATCCGCCAGATGGCCATCGAGGTGGGGCGGGAGAATGCCTGTTTCATCCATCTCACCCTGGTGCCCTATATCGCCTCCGCCGGTGAGATCAAGACCAAGCCCACACAGCATTCGGTGAAGGAGCTGAGGGAGATCGGTATTCAACCCGATATCCTCCTTTGCCGCGCCGACCGGCCGCTGCCGGCGGAGGAACGGCGCAAGATCGCGCTCTTCACCAACGTGCCGGAAGAAGCGGTCATCTCCGCCATCGACGTGGACAGCATTTACAAGATTCCCCGCATCCTCCACGACCAGCATCTGGATGACATCGTCTGCCGCAAGCTGATGCTGCATCCGCCCCCTGCCGATCTGCGCCTGTGGGACGAACTGGTATATGCGCTGGAACATCCCCAGCATGAAGTGGATGTCGCCCTGGTGGGCAAATACGTGGACCTCACCGAGTCCTACAAGTCCCTCTCCGAGGCCCTCGTTCACGCCGGCATCCACACCCGTTCGCGGGTGCATATCCACTACATCGATTCCGAAAAACTGGAAGACGGGGATCCCGACGTGCTCCGCGACATGGATGCCATCCTGGTTCCCGGCGGTTTCGGCAAGCGGGGGGTGGAGGGCAAGATCAAGGCCATCCGCTACGCGCGGGAAAACCGCATTCCCTATCTTGGCATCTGCCTGGGTATGCAGCTTGCGGTGATCGAGTTCGCCCGCGACGTGGCCGGCATGGCGGGCGCCCACAGCACGGAATTCGATCCGGACACGCCTTATCCGGTGGTGGCATTGATCACCGAATGGCGGGACCGCTCCGGGCAGCTATTGCGTCGCTCCGAGACCTCCGATCTCGGCGGCACCATGCGCCTGGGCGGCCAGGAATGCCGGCTTGCCCCCGGCAGCCTCGCTCACCAGATTTACGGCCGGGATGGGATCGTGGAGCGCCACCGTCACCGTTATGAGGTCAACAACACTCTGCTGCCGGCGCTGGAGGAGGCGGGCCTGCGGGTGAGTGGCCGTTCCACCGGCGAGGAACATCTCTGTGAAGTGATCGAGCTCGCGGATCATCCCTGGTTCGTGGCCGTACAGTTCCATCCGGAATTCACCTCCACGCCCCGCCAGGGTCATCCCCTGTTTACCGCCTTCGTCCGCGCCGCCCTGGCGCAACGCAGCAGGCGGCAGGAAGCGGCGTCATGAAGCTTTGCGGTTTCGATGCCGGCCTTGAACATCCGCTGTTTCTCATTGCCGGCCCCTGCGTCATCGAGTCGCGCGAGCTTGCCCTGGAGACGGCGGGGCGGCTCAAGGAAATCTGCGCCGAAGTGGGCATGCCCTTCATCTACAAATCCTCCTATGACAAGGCCAATCGCAGCTCCGGGACTTCCTTCCGCGGCCTGGGCATGGCGCAGGGACTCAAAATCCTGGAGGAGGTGCGTCGCCAGATCGGTGTGCCGGTGCTCACCGATGTGCATACGGAAGCGGAAATCCCGGAAGTGGCCGGCGTCGTGGATGTGCTGCAAACACCCGCTTTCCTCTGCCGGCAGACCGATTTCATCCAGGCCGTGGCCGCCACCGGCAAGCCCGTCAACATCAAGAAGGGCCAGTTCCTCGCCCCCTGGGACATGAAAAACGTGGTGGCCAAGGCCAAGGCGGCCAATGGCGGCGCGGACACCATTCTGGTCTGCGAACGGGGGGTCTCCTTCGGTTACAACACCCTGATCTCCGATATGCGGGGGCTGGCGATCATGCGGGAGACGGGTTGTCCGGTGGTCTTCGATGCCACCCACTCGGTGCAGCAGCCGGGGGGACTGGGGGTGCGCAGCGGGGGGCAGCGGGAGTTCGTGCCGGTGCTGGCGCGGGCGGCGGTGGCGGCGGGGGTGGCCGGGGTGTTCATGGAAACCCATCCGGAGCCGGACAAGGCCCTCTCCGACGGCCCCAATGCCTGGCCCCTTTCCCGCATGAAGGAACTGCTCGTCCTCCTTAAGGAACTGGATGCGCAGGTGAAACGTGCGGGTTTTATCGAAAACGAGTTTTTGTAAAAACACGTACCACGGGGAACACCAGAGGGACACGCGGCCGCACCGATCGTCGCTGCGGAACCTTCGCCTCCTCCGTGGTGGAACGGAAAAAGGAAAAACGCAATGAGTGCAATCGTCGATGTCATCGCCCGTGAAATCCTCGACTCCCGTGGCAATCCCACGGTGGAGGCCGATGTGCTGCTGGAATCCGGGGTGATCGGCCGCGCCGCCGTGCCCTCCGGTGCCTCCACCGGCAGCCGGGAAGCCATCGAGCTGCGCGACGGGGATGCGCAGCGTTATGGCGGCAAGGGCGTGTTGAAGGCCGTGGAAAACATCAACACCGAAATCTGCGAAGCCATCATCGGGCTGGATGCGGAGGAACAGACCTTCATCGACCGTACCCTCATCGACCTCGATGGCACGGAAAACAAGGGCCGCCTGGGTGCCAATGCCATCCTCGCCGTCTCCCTTGCGGTGGCCAAGGCCGCGGCGGAGGAATCGGGGCTGCCCCTTTACCGCTACCTGGGCGGGGCGGGGCCGATGACGCTGCCGGTGCCCATGATGAACATCATCAATGGCGGGGCGCACGCCAACAACAGCGTGGACATGCAGGAATTCATGATCATTCCGGTGGGGGCGCCCAGCTTCCGCGAGGCGGTGCGCTACGGCGCGGAAGTCTTCCATGCGTTGAAGAAACTGCTGGAACACCGCGGCCACGTCACCACTGTCGGCGACGAAGGCGGCTTTGCCCCCAACCTCCCCAGCAACGAAGCTGCCCTCGAGCTCATCGTCGAGGCCATCGAGGCGGCGGGCTACCTGCCGGGGGCGGATGTGGCCATCGGTGTGGACTGCGCCGCCTCCGAGTTCTACCGCGATGGGAAATACGTACTCGCCTCGGAAAACCGCAGCATGAGTTCGGAAGCGTTCGCCGACTATCTCGTCTCCTGGGTGGAGCGGTATCCCATCGTCTCCATCGAGGATGGCATGAGCGAGCATGACTGGCCGGGCTGGAAACTGCTCACCGAACGTCTGGGCCGCCGCATCCAGCTGGTGGGTGATGACATCTTCGTCACCAACAGCCGCATCCTGCGCGAGGGGATCGCCCAGGGGATTGCCAACTCGGTATTGATCAAGATCAATCAGATCGGGACGCTCACCGAGACCTTCACCTGCATCGAGACGGCGCGGCGCGCCCGTTACACGGCGGTGATCTCCCACCGCTCGGGAGAAACGGAGGATACCACCATTGCCGACATTGCCGTGGCCAGTCACGCTTTGCAGATCAAGACCGGCTCCCTGTCCCGCTCGGAGCGCATTGCCAAATACAACCAGTTGCTGCGCATCGAGGAGGAGTTGGGCGACAATGCCGCCTATGCGGGGCGGGAGGCCTTCTATCAACTCGGCTGAGATTCCGGCGCAGGCGTCTGCGGCGCGCGCCCCCGGCGCCGGCTGCGCCTCGGGCGCGGTTGCCGGAAGGCGCCCGCGCCCGAGACGCCGGCCCTGTGCCAGGCGGCCACGGACAGCGGGGTGAAGCTTGCCGTGCGCTGGCTGACTCTGATCCTCGCACTCCTGATCCTCGCCCTGCAGTATCCCCTGTGGCTGGGCAAGGGCAGTTGGCTCAAGGTGTGGGAGGTGGACCAGGCGCTGAAAAAACAGCTCGCCGAAAACGAGCGGCTGGCGCGGCGCAATGCCTCCCTCGAGGCCGAGGTCAACGACCTCAAAACCGGCTACGAAGCCATCGAAGAGCGCGCGCGCAGCGAACTGGGCATGGTGCGGCAGGACGAGGTTTTCTTCCAGGTGATGGACGAAACCCAGCCGAAGACCCCGCCCGCGTCACCCTAAACCCTCACAGAGGAACCGCGTAGGGCAGTTCCCCAAGCTGCAGGACCGGTCCGTCCGGCCTTTTCCAGTGGACGGGTGCGGCGGTGGCACTTGCCGTGTGGATCACCGCCAGGACATCGTAACCGCCTTCCGGTGCGGCCGCGGCGTTGACGATCACGCCGCTCGCCTGATCCCCCATGTCGGCGCTGAAGAGGGCATCCCCGGGCTGCGGGGGCGTGGCGCTCGTCAGGTGGGCAAGATACATGCGCCGCTTGGGTTTGCCCAGATACTGGGTGCGGGCCACGATCTCCTGGCCCGGGTAGCAGCCCTTCTTGAAACTCACGCCCCCCACCAGTTCGAAGTTGACCATCTGGGGCACGAATTCCTCCTGGGTGGCGGGCAGGATCACGGGAATGCCAGCGCGCAAAAGATGCCAATCCCAGCGGTCGCTTCCCACCGGAAGGAAGCGTTGGGCGAGTCTGTCCCAAAGCGCGGGAGCGCCCGCGGGGGGTGTGAGGATTTCGAAACAGCCCCCCGGCAGGGAGAGGAGCATGCCCTCAGCCAGGGAGAGCACGCCATGGGGCGCTGGCGGCGTCACCCCCAGTGTTTCGCCGAGGGTTTGCCCCGCACCGGGCCCGGCGAGCCCTAGACACACCCAGTTTGCGCTCTCGTCGCTGAGGGTCACTTTGGAACGCAGCACGAACATGGACAGGCGTTTGCGGATGGGCTCTTTAAGGCTTGCCGGCAATTGCATGAGGAAACCCTGCGCATCCCGCCAGAGGAGGAAACTTGCCAGCATGCGTCCCTTGGGCGTGCAGTAGGCGGCCCACTGGCTGTTTTCACCGTTGAGCAGACGCACATCGTTGCTCACCTGTCCCTGGAGGAAAGTCTGGGCGTCGTCGCCGGCGAGGCGGATCAGCGCGTAGTGGGAGAGATCGGCTAAAATGGGCTGCTGCGCCGAGCGCCGGAGTTCTTCCGCCGCATCGCCGAAGTGGACCACCCGACCGTCCTCGAAAACGGCACCACGGGATTGGAGAAACTGCTGCCAGTCGGTATTCATGGGCACGATTCCTGGAAAAGGAAAACGCCGAAAGGAAAAAAGCCGTGTCGCAGAAAGGGCCAAAGGGCTTCCGCATGGCACGGAGGCACCGGGCGAAACATACTGGCGCCCGTAGTCTTTTGCAAGCCTGATGCGTCATGCGCCGCCCCGTCTATCTCGATCTGTTGCGCATCCGCCAGCCGCTTCCCGCCATCGTTTCCATCCTGCACCGGGCGAGCGGCATCCTGCTCTTTCTCCTGCTCCCCGCCGCGCTTTATCTGTTCGAGCTTTCCCTTTCCGGCGAAGCGGGGTTCAGGAAGCTTAGACAGAGCCTGCCGCTGCGGGCAGTGGTGACCCTGCTGCTCATCGTCTATGTCTATCACCTGCTTGCCGGCTTGCGCTTTCTTGTCTTCGATCTGCACCGGCCGGGACTCTACCGCCACGCCCGCAGCTCCGCGGTATTGGTGCTGGGCGCAGCGGCCGCCGTCGCGCTAGTGATCGGTGTGGCGCTTTGGGGGGGCGGCAGGTGAAGCGAAGCGTGGGCGGCGCCCACTATGGCGTCATCGGCTGGCTCGCGCAGCGCATCACCGGCCTGCTGCTGGCGGTTTACACGTTGCTTCTGGGCGTGTGCCTCTGGCGTGTCCCCGTCCTCGACCATGCCGCCTGGCGGGGGCTGTTCGAACCGGTCTGGATGCGCCACGCCACCTTTCTTTTCGTCTTCGCCCTGTGCTGGCATGCGTGGCTCGGCATGCGTGATGTCTACATGGACTATCTGCACCACACCGGGGTGCGTCTTACCGCTCACACGCTGACCCTGCTCATCCTGATGGGGTGTCTCCTCTGGGCGGCGGGCATTTTGTGGGGACGGCCATGAAGGTACGCAAGCGTACTTTCGATGCCCTCGTGGTGGGCGCGGGGGGCGGTGGCCTGCGCGCGGCGCTGGCGCTGGCCGATGCCGACCTCAAGGTGGCGGTGGTGTCCAAGGTCTTCCCCACCCGCTCCCACACCGTCGCCGCGCAGGGGGGCATCAACGCCGCCCTGGGCAACGTGACGCCGGACAACTGGTACTGGCACATGTACGACACGGTGAAGGGCTCGGACTACCTCGGGGACCAGGATGCCATCGAGTTCATGTGCCGCGCGGCGGCGCAGACGGTTTACGAGCTGGAACATTACGGCCTGCCTTTCTCCCGCCTGCCCGACGGGCGCATTTACCAGCGGCCCTTCGGCGGGCAATCCGTTGCGCTGGGGCAGGGCCAGGCCACGCGCACCTGTGCCGCCGCAGACCGCACCGGCCATGCCATGCTGCACACGCTCTACCAGCAGAACCTCCGGGCCCGCACCCACTTCTTCGACGAGTTCTTCGCCGTGGACTTGATCAAGGATGACGAGGGCTATGTCCTCGGCGTGCTGGCATTGGAGATCGAGACCGGCGAGCCGCTCCTCATCGAGGCGCGCGCTACCCTGCTGGCCACCGGCGGCGCGGCGCGCATCTTCCGTACCTCCACCAATGCCTTCATCAACACCGGCGATGGGCTGGGCATGGCATTGCGTGCCGGGATTCCCCTGCAGGACATGGAGTTCTTCCAGTTCCATCCCACCGGGATTGCCGGCGTGGGTTGCCTCATCTCCGAAGCGGCGCGGGGGGAGGGGGGCTATCTCATCAACAACCGCGGCGAGCGTTTCATGGAGCGCTACGCACCTCAGGCGAAGGACCTCGCCAGCCGGGACGTGGTGAGCCGCGCCATCGTCACCGAAATCCGCGAAGGGCGCGGCTGTGGGCCGCAGGGGGATCACGTGCTGCTGAAGCTTGACCACCTGGGTGCGGAGCGCATCGCGGCGCGTCTGCCGGGGGCGCGGGAGCTGGCGCGCCGCTTCGCCCATGTGGACCCGGCGGAAAAGCCCATTCCCGTTTTTCCCACGGCCCATTACATGATGGGGGGTATTCCCACCAACCGCTTCGGTCAGGTGGTGACACCCACCGCCACGGGTCCCGAGGAGCCTGTGCCGGGGCTGTATGCGGTGGGGGAGTGTGCCTGTGTCTCGGTCCATGGCGCCAACCGGCTGGGGGGCAATTCGCTGCTGGACATCGTCGTCTTCGGCCGCGCCGCCGGCGCGCACATGCGGGAATACCTGCGGGAAAACCCCTATCCGCGGCCGATTCCACCCAGCGCGGTGGAACCGGTGCTGGAGCGCCTCGCGCGTTGGGATCGGCCGCGGGGCGAGGAATCGATTCCCGCCATCCGCGACGAAATGCAGCGGGTGATGGAACGCCGTTGCGGTGTCTTCCGTACTGCTTCCGAGCTTGCCGCGGGCATCGAGGAGATCCGCAGCCTGCGGGAACGCCTCGCCCACGCCAGCCTGCGCGATTACAGCCGCATTTTCAACACGGCACGCATCGAGGCGCTGGAGCTGGAGAACATGCTGGAGGTGGCGCTTGCCACCATCGTTTCCGCGGCGGCCCGCACGGAAAGCCGCGGTGCCCATTCCCGCGTGGATTTTCCCCGGCGCGACGACGATCACTGGCTCAAGCACACCCTGTATTTCCTCGAAGGCAGCCGGCTCGATTACAAGCCGGTGCGCCTGAAACCCCTCACCGTGGAATCCTTCCCGCCCGTGCCCCGGAGTTACTGATGAGCGTTCGCCTGTCCATCTACCGCTACGATCCCGAATCGGGCGCTCCGCCGCGCATGCAGGAATACGTGCTCGACATGGAACCGGAAGGGCGGATGCTCCTCGATGCCATCCTCAGAATCAAGGATGAGGACCCGACGCTGGCGGTGCGTCGTTCCTGCCGCGAGGGCGTGTGCGGGTCGGATGCCATGAACATCAACGGGCGCAACGGCCTGGCCTGCATCACGCCCCTGGCGGGTTTGAAACAGCCCATTGAGTTGCGCCCGCTGCCGGGCCTGCCGGTGATCCGCGATCTGGTGGTGGACCTCAAACCCTTCCTGCGCCAGTACCGCGCGGTGAAGCCCTGGCTCATCAACCACGATCCGGAGCCGGAGATCGAAAGGCTGCAGAGTCCCGAGGAAAGGGCGGTGCTGGACGGGCTGCACGAATGCATCCTGTGTGCCTGCTGTTCCACGGCCTGCCCTTCCTTCTGGTGGAATCCGGACCGCTTCCTCGGCCCGGCGGCACTGCTTGCCGCCTACCGCTGGCTTGCCGACAGCCGGGATCAGGCGGCCAATGCGCGACTGGACGAACTGGAAGACCCCTACCGCCTGTTCCGTTGCCACACCATCATGAATTGCATCGATGCCTGTCCCAGGGGTCTCAATCCGACCCAGGCCATCGCCCGCATCAAGGCCATGCTGGTGAGTCGCACGCTGTGAACCCTGCCAAAGACGATGACAGGATGGCGAGGCTGCGCTGGCGCTGCCGGCGCGGCATGCTGGAGCTCGACCTCATCCTGGCGCGATTCCTGGACACGGAATACGCCCAACTCACGCCACGCGAGCGGGAAAGCTTCGATGCGCTGTTGCAGCTTGGCGATGCCACGCTGCTCGCGCTTCTCGAGGGTCGCCAGCCGAGCGAACGATTCGCCCCCCTTATCGAACGGTTGCGCCGATGCTGATGCTTGCCCTCAGACCTTCCCTGCGGCTTGCCCTCCTGCTGGGGGGCCTGCACGCCGGCGCGCTCTTCTGCCTTTGGCTTGTGCCCCTGACACTGTGGGTGAAGCTTTCCGGCAGCGGCCTTCTCCTCATGAGCGCCGTGCACGCCGTTTTCCATCATGCCTTGAACCGTGGTCCCCGTTCCGTGCAGGCGCTTATGCTGGATCAAGCGGGCAGGCTGGAGGTGGTCACGAAGAGAAACCGCCTTGCCGCGGAGCTTGTCCCCGGGGCTTTCGTCACGCCGTGGCTCACCGTGTTGCCGTGCCGCACGGCCAAGGGGCGGGTGAGCGTTCTGCTCACCCCCGACCGGGTGGAAGCCGAATCCTTCCGCCGCTTGCGGCTGCGGCTGCGCTGGGGGCGGCTGCCAGCGCGGCAGGCGCCTCAGTGAGCCCCGCGCGGGGAGAGCACGGTGTTCTCGCCGCGGGGCAGGGTGAAGGGATAGTCGCGGCTGAAATGCAGGCCCCGGCTTTCGTGGCGGGAGAGGGCGCAGCGCACGATGAGTTCGGCGGTGACGACGAGATTGCGCAGTTCAATGAGGTCGTTGCTTACCCGGAAGTTGCGGTAGTACTCGACGATCTCTTCGCTCAGCAGGTTGATGCGGTTCAGGGCACGCTGCAATCGCTTGTCGGTGCGCACGATACCCACGTAGTCCCACATGCAGCGCCGCAGCTCGTCCCAGTTGTGGGAGATGACCACTTCCTCGTCGGCGTCGGTGACGCGGCTTTCATCCCAGGCCGGCAGTTCCGGTCGCGGCGCGGCGGGCTCGGCCAGGATGGCCCGGGCGGCGGCGCGTCCCATGACCAGGCATTCTAAGAGCGAGTTGCTGGCTAGCCGGTTGGCGCCGTGCAGGCCGGTGCAGGCCACTTCCCCCACCGCGTAAAGGCCCGGCAGGTCGGTGCGGCCGGCAACATCGGCGACGAGGCCACCGCAACTGTAATGAGCGGCCGGCACCACCGGGATGGGCTCTCGCGTGATGTCGATGCCGAGCCTACGGCAGCGCTCATAGATGGTGGGGAAGTGGCTTTTGAGAAAATCCGCCGGCTTGTGGCTGATGTCCAGATAAACGCAGTCGAAACCGTGTTTCTTCATTTCGAAGTCGATGGCGCGCGCCACCACGTCGCGGGGCGCGAGCTCCGCCCGCGGGTCGTACTCGGGCATGAAGCGGCTGCCATCCGGGCGCTTGAGCACACCGCCTTCCCCCCGCACCGCCTCGGTGATGAGGAAAGATTTGGCGTGGGGATGATAAAGACAGGTCGGATGAAACTGGATGAACTCCATGTTGGCCACGCGGCAGCCGGCGCGCCAGCCCATGGCCACGCCGTCGCCGGTGGCAACATCGGGATTGGTGGTGTAGAGATAAACCTTGCCCGCGCCACCGGTGGCCAGCACCGTGGCATCTGCGGCCAGGGTCACCACGCGGCCGCGGGTTTTGTCCAGGGCGTAGAGGCCGTAACACCGGTTGTCACCGCGCGAGAGCTTGGCGCCCGTGATGAGGTCGATGGCGATGTGATTTTCCAGCAGGGTGAGCGATGGGTGGGCGCGGGCGCGGGCGATGAGGACGCTTTGCACCGCATGGCCGGTGGCATCCGCCGCATGCACGATGCGGCGGTGGCTGTGGCCACCCTCCCGGGTCAGATGAAGACCCGTTTCCCCTTCGGTATCGCGACTGAACGCGACCCCCTGTTCCATGAGCCAGCGGATCATGTCCGGCCCCTGGCTGATGATGGCGCGGGTGACCGCCTCGTCGCAGAGGCCGGCACCGGCGGTGAGGGTGTCCTGCACATGGGCATCAATGGAATCCTCACCGGAGAGCACGGCGGCAATCCCCCCCTGGGCCCAGTCGCTGGCGCTGTCAAAGAGGGTGCGCTTGCTGATCACCGCCACCCGCTTTTGCCCGGCCAGATGCAGGGCCAGGGTGAGCCCCGCCAGCCCGCTGCCCACCACCACCACGTCGAACCGTTGCACCCCTGCCTCCGTAAGTGAAAGCGGGATCATAGCATGGGGGGGGGAGGCATACCCCTGATGGCGTTGAACTTACCGCGTGCCGGGTGGTCTGTTGAATCACGTTTGGCGTTTTCGTTCCTCAGGCAGCCGGGGGCAGGTATACTTTGGGCCAGATAATCGACTTTCCCGTCCGGGAAATTTCCGTCAAACAACAAGCGTTCAGGGACGCCCACGCGAAAATGGGTGATCGGGAGATCGACCAGGCTCTGGTGCAGCGGGCCCAGGCCGGCGACAAGCATGCCTTCGAGCTTCTGGTCGCCAAATACCAGCGCAAACTGGCGCGTCTGTTGTCGCGCTTCATCCGTGACCCGGCCGAAGTGGAGGATGTGACCCAGGAAGCCTTCATCAAGGCCTATCGCGCCCTGCCTGCCTTCCGCGGCGACAGTGCCTTCTATACCTGGCTCTACCGCATTGCCATCAACACCGCCAAGAATTACCTCGCCTCCCAGGGCCGCCGGGCCCCCACCAGCACCGAGTACGACGCGGAAGAGGCGGAGGGTTTCGAAGCGGCGGAGCAGTTGCGCGATGTGGAAACCCCCGAGGCGGTGATGCTCACCAAGGAGATCGGTGAGACGGTGACCGCTGCCATGGACGCGCTGCCGGAAGAGTTGCGCACCGCCATCACCCTGCGCGAAATCGATGGCCTGAGTTACGAAGAGATTGCCGAGGCCATGAATTGTCCCATCGGCACCGTGCGCTCCCGGATTTTCCGTGCCCGCGAGGCCATAGCCGAAAAACTTCGCCCCCTGTTGGGCACCAGCAAAGACAAGAGGCGGTAATCATGACTGCAGATATTTCCGCCCTCATGGATGGGGAACTGGAAGGGGAGGAGACCGCCCGTGTCCTTGCCCTCCTCCGTCAGGATGAAAAGCTTTCGGAAACCTGGGCGACCTATCATCTGGTCCGGGATGCGCTGCGTCGCAGTGGTCCCCTGTCGCTGGACGTGACCCGGGCCGTGGCCCGCCGTCTGGCGGAGGAACCGACGGTGCTCGCGCCTCGCCCGCAGCCCCGCGAGTGGCGTTTTTCGCCGTGGGCGCTGGCTGCCTCTCTGGCTGCCGTGGGCTTCGTCGGCCTGTTTGCCTGGCAGCTTGCCCGCGTCGAGGAAAACGTCGTCGCAACCCCCCGGATCGAGCTCGCGCAAGGCGCCAGCGCCCCCCTTGTCGTGGTTTCCCCTCCGCCTGCCGCCACGAAGGAGAAGGCAGAGGAGCCGGCGAAAAAGCTGCCCCTGGAGGCGGAGCCTTATCTCCTCGCCCATCAGGAGTTTTCGCCCAGCTACGCGATGGTGGGCATGCCCGCCTACGTCCGCGTGGTGGCCGAGGACACGGGCCAATGAGGCGGTTTGTTGCGGCCGCCCTGCTGGCGGCGGTGACGGGCTTCGCCTTTGCGGCAGCCGGCGAGGACGATGCCGCGGCGGCCTTCCGCTGGCTGCAGAAAATGGCGCAGGCGAGCCACCGCCTCAATTACAGCGGGGTGTTCGTCTATCAGCGGGGCGATCGCGTGGAAACCTCACGCATCGTGCACCTGGTGGATGAGACGGGGGAGCACGCCAAGCTGGTTTCCCTCGATGGCCAGCCGCGGGAGACCTATCGCATCAACGACGACATCCTTTGCCTGCTCCCGGACGGCCAGACCGCGTGGCTGGACAAAAGCCGGGTGCGCAAGCTTTTCCCCGCCCTGTTGCCGGAACCCATCAGCGAGCTCAAGGAATCCTATTCGCCGCGTCTGGGTGGCATAAGCCGCGTGGCGGGCCGGGAAACCCAGGTGGTCATCCTCGAGCCGCGGGACGCCTACCGCTACGGGCACAAGTTCTGGGCCGATACGGAAACGGGCCTGCTGTTGCGGGCGGGCATGTGGAGCCGGGAAGGGGGCATGGTGGATCGCTTTTCCTTCACCCAGGTGAGCATCGGCACGCCCATCCGCCGCTCCGAAGTGCGTCCCCGTCTGGCGGGCCGGCGTATCATCCAGCACAGCCCCGCCGACGAAGGCGATCTGGCAAGCGATCCGGGCTGGAACGTGGGCAGCGTGCCGCCCGGCTTCAAACGCATCTACGCCGTCAAGCGCAAACTTCCGGGGCATGAAGTGCCCGTCAACCACATCGTCTATTCGGACGGCCTGGCCGCCGTGTCCATTTTCATCGAACCCGCCCAGGGGTCGGTGGAGAACACCCTGACTCAGCGGGGGGCGCTCCACATCTACACGCGCGCGGTGGGGGAGCACGAAGTGAAGGTTCTCGGCGAAGTGCCCGCCGCCACGGTGCGCACAATCGGCGATTCCATCACCCATGTCCGCTGACAGCCTGCTGGAAACCCCGGCCCGCGTCCTCGAAGTGGTGGACGATATGGCCCTCGTCGAGGCCGACTATCGCGGCGGCTGTGGCGGCGGTGCCTGTGCCAGCGGCGGCTGCGGTGCCACCCTGTTGGCGCAGCTTTTCAGCCGCTCCCCCCGCGGTGCGCTGCGCGTGGCGAATCCCATCGGCGCCCGTCCGGGGGAGCGGGTGGTGGTGGGCGTTAAGGCGGGCAGCCTGCTGGCGGCAAGCCTCCTGGTCTATCTGCTGCCCCTTGTCCTGCTTCTGGTCGCGGCAGTCGCCGCAAACCGCCTGCTGGGGGGCGATGGGGCGGCCGCCCTGGGCGCCGGGCTGGGCTTGGGGCTGGGCTGGTTGCTGGCGCGACGTGTTGCCTGCCGGCACGGGGCACGGCCCCGCATCCTGCGCCGGCTTTGAGGCGATGCAGCTTACCCTCTACACCCGCGCGGGCTGCCACCTCTGCGAAGACATGGCGGCAGCGCTGGAGGAGCTTGCCCCACAACTGGGCTTCACCTACCAGGCGGTAGACGTGGATGCGGACCCTGCCCTTGCCGCGTGCTACGGCACGTTGGTGCCGGTGCTCGCCCTGGGGGAGGAGGTGTTGTGCCATTACTTTCTCGACCCGGAAGTGCTGCGCAGGCGGCTTGCCGCCGGGCAGGGTGGTGAGTCGGTTTGAGCCGTTGCCCCTAGCCGTGGGACGGGCGGAGGAGCACACGCCGGCCGGCTTTGCCGGTAAAATAACGGGTTGGCAGGAAAGGGCACCTGGGTGCCCTTTTTTAATGGCATGCAGATGAAAAACATCCGCAATTTTTCCATCATCGCCCATATCGACCACGGCAAATCGACGCTTGCCGACCGCTTCATCGAATACTGCGGCGGCCTGTCGGCGCGGGAGATGGCCGACCAGGTGCTGGATTCCATGGAGCTGGAGCGGGAACGGGGCATCACCATCAAGGCGCAGACGGCGGCGCTCACCTACCGCGCGCGGGATGGAGAGGTGTATGCGTTGAACCTCATCGACACCCCGGGCCATGTGGATTTCTCCTACGAGGTCTCCCGCTCCCTCGCCGCCTGTGAGGGGGCGCTGTTGGTGGTGGATGCCTCCCAGGGCGTGGAGGCGCAGACCGTGGCCAACTGCTACACCGCCATCGAGCAGGGCGTGGAGGTGGTGCCGGTGCTGAACAAGATCGACCTGCCGGCGGCGGAGCCGGAGCGGGTCATCCAGGAAATCGAGGACATCATCGGCATCGATGCCCACGACGCGGTGCGGGCGAGCGCCAAGATGGGCATCGGCATCGAGGACATCCTGGAGGCCGTGGTCAGCCGCATTCCGCCCCCCAAGGGCGACCCGGAGGCACCCCTCAAGGCCCTCATCATCGACTCCTGGTTCGACAACTACGTGGGCGTGGTGATGCTGGTGCGGGTCGTTGATGGGCGCCTGCGGCCGAAGGACAAGATTCTGCTCATGGCCACCGGCGCCACCTATCACTGCGAACAGGTAGGCGTGTTCACGCCCAAATCGGTGAACCGGGAGGAACTTTCCGCCGGCCAGGTGGGCTTCGTCATCGCCGGCATCAAGGAACTGCGCCATGCCCAGGTGGGGGATACCATCACCCTCGCCAACCGGCCGGCGGCCGAACCCCTGCCGGGTTTCAAGAAAATCAAGCCGCAGGTGTTCGCCGGCCTGTATCCCGTCGATTCCCATGACTACGATGCCCTGCGCGATGCGCTGGAGAAGCTGCACCTTAACGATGCGGCGCTCCATTACGAGCCGGAGACGTCGCAGGCGCTGGGCTTTGGCTTCCGCTGCGGCTTCCTTGGCATGCTGCACATGGACATCGTGCAGGAGCGGCTGGAGCGGGAATACGGCATGAATCTCATCGTCACCGCCCCCACCGTGGTCTATGAGGTGCTGCTGCGGGACGGAAGGGTGGAGGAGATCGAAAACCCCTCGCGTCTGCCCGATCCCTCCCGGATTCAGGAAATCCGCGAGCCCATCATCACCGCCACCATTCTTGTTCCCCAGGATTACGTGGGCAATGTGATCACACTGTGCACGCAAAGGCGCGGCGTGCAGAAGAACATGCAATACATGGGGCGGCAGGTGATGCTCACCTACGAGATGCCCATGAACGAAGTGGTGATGGACTTTTTCGACAAACTCAAGTCCACCTCCCGCGGTTACGCCTCCCTCGATTACGAATTCAAGGAATTCCGTGCCGCCGACCTGGTGAAACTGGACATCCTCGTCAATGGTGAGCGGGTGGATGCCCTATCCACCATCGTGCACCGTTCCAATGCCCAGGCGCGGGGCAGGGAGCTGGCGGCCAAGATGCGGGAGCTCATTCCCCGCCAGATGTTCGACATCGCCATTCAGGCGGCGATCGGCAGTCACATCATCGCCCGCGAGACGGTGAAGGCATTGCGCAAAAACGTGCTTGCCAAATGCTATGGCGGTGATGTGACCCGCAAGAAGAAACTGCTGGAGAAACAGAAAGCGGGCAAGAAACGGATGAAACAGGTGGGTAACGTGGAAATCCCGCAGGAGGCCTTCCTCGCCATCCTGCAGGTGGAGGGGAAGTGAGGCCATGAATTTCGCGCTGCTCATGCTGATCGCGCTCATCGTCACCGGCGTGATCTGGCTCGTCGATCACCTGCTGTTCAAACCCAAACGCGCCGCGGGGGAGAAGGAACCGCTTCTGGTGGAGTATTCGCGCAGTTTCTTTCCCGTGATCCTGGTTGTGTTTCTGTTGCGCTCGTTTCTGGTGGAGCCCTTCCGCATTCCTTCCGGCTCTATGATTCCCACCCTGCAGGCCGGCGACTTCATCCTGGTCAACAAATACGCCTGGGGTATCCGTCTGCCGGTGATCAACAAGAAAATTTTTGAGGTGGGGCAGCCGCAGCGGGGCGATGTGATGGTGTTCCGCTATCCGGTGGATCCCTCGCTTGATTACATCAAGCGCATCGTCGGCCTGCCCGGCGACCGGGTGAGCTACATGGACAAACAGCTCACCATCAACGGCCAACCGGTGAAGATGGAGTTCCTGCGTCCCTATGACTACGTGAAGCCGGGGCTGAACAACGTCGTCGCCCGCCTGTATCGGGAACATCTCGGCAGCCACGTGCATGAAGTGCTGATCCAGCCCGACGAGCCGCCGGTGCGCCTGGAAGGCGTCCGTGTCTTCCGGTACCGGGATCACTGTGATTACAATGAGCGGGGCTTCACCTGCGTGGTGCCGCCGGGCCATTATTTCGCCATGGGCGACAACCGGGACGACAGCACCGACAGCCGCTACTGGGGCTTCGTCCCTGATGAAAACATCGTCGGCCGCGCCTTTCTGATCTGGATGAATTTCGACGACTTCGGGCGCATCGGCAAATCCATCGAATGAGGGGGAAAGATGAAACGGCAGAAGGGAATGACATTCATCGGCTGGGTGGTGATCCTCGCCCTGGTGCTGAGCTACGTCTATATCGGCATCAAAGTAGTGCCGGCCTACGTGGAATTCTTTTCGGTGAAGAAGATTCTCGCCACCATGGCCAGGGAGCCGGGCTTTGCCACCATGACGCCAGCGGAGATCCGCAAGTCCTTCGAACGGCGGCTTGCCATCGACTACGTAAGCGCAGTGAGCGCCCAGGACCTGGACATCCGCAAGGAGGACGGCGAGAACGTGGTGAGCGTGGAGTATTCGCAGAAAATCCCCCTCTTTTACAACGTCAGCGTGCTGCTGGATTTTTCGGCCAGCACCGCCGGCAGCAAGTCGGCGAAGATGGTGGAATGACCGGCGATCTCAAACGTCTTTCCCGGCGCCTCGACTATGTGTTCAAACGGCCGGCGCTCCTGCGCCAGGCACTCACCCACCGCAGCTTCGGCACGCCCCACAACGAGCGGCTGGAGTTTCTCGGTGACAGCGTGCTGTCCCTGGTCATCTCCACCCGCCTGTTCCATGACTTTCCGGGGCTGACGGAAGGCGAGCTGTCGCGGGTGCGCGCACACCTGGTGAAGGAACCCACCCTGGCGGAAATCGCCCAGTCGCTTGCGCTTGGTGACTATCTTTTCCTCGGCGAGGGGGAGCTCAAGAGTGGTGGCTTCCGCCGTCCCTCCATTCTCGCCGACGCCCTCGAAGCCATTTTTGGCGCCATTTATCTCGATGGCGGCTTCGAGGAGGCGCAGCGCATCGTGGGCAGCCTCTACGCCCCCATCATCGCCCGCGTGGACCCGCACAAACTGTCGAAGGACCCCAAGACCCAGCTCCAGGAATTCCTGCAGGCGCGCCGTCTGCGCCTGCCCCAATACACCATCGTCGCCACCGAAGGGGAGGCGCACGAACAGCATTTCAAGGTCGAGTGCCACATCCCGGAGCTCAACATCCGCGTCCTTGGCGAAGGTGCCAGCCGGCGCAAGGCGGAGCAGGAGGCGGCACGCCTGGCCTATGCCGAGGCAAGCGGGCGTGAGGGGGCGACATGAGCGAAAACACGCCCTTCCGCACCGGTTTCATCGCCATCGTGGGGCGCCCGAACGTGGGCAAATCGACGCTACTCAACGCCCTCGTCGGCGAGAAGATCAGCATCACCTCCAACAAGCCGCAGACCACGCGTCACCGCATCGTGGGCATCCACACCGATGACACGGCGCAGTGGATCTTCGTGGACACACCGGGCTTCCAGTTGCAGTATCGCAATGCCTTGAACCGCACCATGAACCGCACGGTGACGGAAGCCCTGAGCGGGGTGGATGTGGTGGTCTTCGTGGTGGAGGCGCTCCACTATGATGAGCGGGACGAAACCGTGGTGAAGCTCCTGCCCCGGGACCGGCCGGTGATCCTGGCGGTGAACAAGACCGACACGGTGAAGGAGAAGCTGCAACTGCTGCCCTTCATCGACCGTATGGCCAAGGTGTTTCCCTTTGCCGAGATCGTGCCCGTCAGCGCGACCACCCACTCCCAGATTCCGGAGTTGCTGGCGGCCATCCGCCCCCATCTGCCGGAAGGGCCGCCCCTCTACGACAAGGAGGACATCACCGACCGCAGCGAACGCTTTCTTGCCGCGGAGGCGGTGCGGGAGAAAATCTTCCGTCTGCTAGGCGACGAGATTCCCTACAGCGCCACCGTGGTCATCGAGAAATTCGAAGAAGAAGGCAGGCTGCGTCGCATCCACGCAGCGATCATCGTCGACAAGGAAAGCCAGAAGGCCATCGTCATCGGCAAAGGCGGCGAGCGGCTCAAGGCCATCGGCAGCGAGGCCCGCCGGGACATGGAACGACTCTTCGGCGGCAAGGTGTATCTGGAGCTGTGGGTGAAGGTGCGCAGCGGCTGGGCGGACGACGAACGTGCGGTGAAAAGCCTCGGCTATTCCGAGTAAAGTCATGGCGGCGCCCGACCGGCCGCAGGACCATCAACCTGCCTACGTCCTCCACACGCGTCCTTACCGGGAGACGAGCCTATTGGTGGAAATCTTCGCCCGGGAACAGGGACGCCTTGCCCTCATCGCGCGTGGGGCGCGGCGCCCGCGCTCGCCGGTGCGCGGCCTGTTGCAGCCTTTCCAGCCCCTGCGCCTGTCCTGGTTCGGCAAAGGGGAGCTGCGCACCCTGAAGCAGGCGGAGTGGCAGGGGGGGCAGATGCCCCTGAAAGGGCCCGCCCTCATGTGTGGCTTCTATCTCAATGAACTTCTGCTTCGCCTGCTGCCCCGGGAGGACCCTCACCCGCTCCTCTTCGAGCATTACCAGAGCGCCCTGCGGGCGTTGGGGGAGGGAGCCGCGGCCGCACCGGTGCTCCGGCGTTTCGAAAAGGCGCTGCTGCGGGAACTGGGCTATGCCCTGGTGCTGGAACAAGAGGCGATGAGCGACACCCCCATCGATCCGGATGCCCTCTACGTCTATCAGCCGGAACACGGCCCGGTGCGGGCGGAGAAAGGGACGGGCGGTGTACAATTGCGGGGCAGCACGCTCATTGCCCTTGCCCGCGATGACTATTCCGATCCCCTGATGCTCGCGGAGGCGAAGCAGCTCATGCGCCTGTTGATTGCCCATCAGTTGGGCGGGGAAAACCTGCAAACCCGGCAACTCCTCATGGACCTGCAGGAACTGTGATCCACCGATGATCTACCTGGGTGTCAACATCGACCACATTGCCACCGTGCGCCAGGCACGCGGCACACGCTACCCCAGCCCGGTGCAGGCGGCGCTGATGGCGGAATCCGCCGGGGCGGACGCCATCACCCTGCATCTGCGGGAGGACCGCCGGCACATCCAGGACGCGGACGTGGAAATCCTGCGCCAGACCCTGATGACGCGCATGAACCTGGAAATGGCGGTGACCGAGGAAATGCTCGCCATCGCCCAGCGGGTGCGGCCGCAGGACGTCTGTCTGGTGCCGGAGCGGCGCGAGGAGCTCACCACGGAAGGGGGCCTCGACGT
Organism: Burkholderiales bacterium; assembly: GCA_023511995.1. Classification (NCBI taxonomy): domain Bacteria; kingdom Pseudomonadati; phylum Pseudomonadota; class Betaproteobacteria; order Burkholderiales; species Burkholderiales bacterium. The sequence continues at coordinate 67,493 of JAIMAL010000006.1, read as the reverse complement.
GGTGGCCCAATTCGACCGGGTGCGCCATGCCTGCGAGGTGCTGGGGCGGGCCGGCATCCGCGTCTCCCTCTTCATCGCGCCGGAGGCGGAGCAGGTCCGCGCCGCCAAGGAGGCAGGGGCGCCGGTGGTGGAACTCCACACCGGCTGTTATGCCAATCTGGAGCCGGGCCCGGCGTGTGACGAGGAGTACGAGCGCATCCGCAGCGCGGCGGCCTTCGGTGCCCGGCTGGGGCTCATCATCAACGCCGGCCACGGCCTGCATTACCACAACGTGCAGCGCATCGCGGCGATTCCCGAGGTCCGGGAATTGAACATCGGTCATGCCATCGTCGCCCATGCCCTCTTCGTCGGCTGGGAAGCCGCCGTGCGGGAGATGAAGCGCCTGATGCTGGCGGCGCGCGGCCTGTGAGCCGGTCATGGCCATCTACGGCATCGGCACCGACATCGTGGAAGTGCGCCGCATGGCCGCCATCCTGGCCCACCACGGACAGCGCTTCGCTCGCCATCTGCTCAGCCCCTTGGAATGGGCGGAATTCGACGCCAGCACCTTTCCCGCCCGTTTCCTCGCCAAGCGTTTCGCCGCCAAGGAAGCCTTCGCCAAGGCCACCGGCCTGGGCCTGCGCCATCCCGTCAGCCTCACCCGCCTCACCATCACCCATGATGCCCTGGGCAAACCCGGCATCGCCTGGGACGGCGCGCTGGGGGCGTGGCTTGCCGAACAGGGCATTGTCGCCTGTCACCTCTCGGTGAGCGACGAAAAGGAACTGGTGGCGGCTTTCGTGGTGTTGGAGGGGAGGGGATGAAACCCCTGGGCCCGGTGATGGTGGACCTGGCGGGGACCGAACCCACCGCCGAGGAGCTCGCCCGTCTTGCCCATCCCCTGGTGGGGGGCGTCATCCTCTTTGCCCGCAACTACGCCTCCCCTGCGCAGCTTGTTTCCCTCACCCGGAGGCTGCACGCCCTGCGGGAGCCGAGGCTCCTCATCGGCGTGGACCACGAAGGAGGGCGGGTGCAGCGGTTTCGCGAGGGTTTCACCCTTCTGCCGCCCATGCGCCGCCTGGGCGAAATCTGGGACGAACACCCCCAGCGGGCGCGGCGGCTCGCCCATCAGGTGGGCTACGTGGCGGCGGCGGAGTTGCGCGCCTGCGGCGTGGATTTCAGCTTCGCGCCGGTGCTTGATCTCGACTACGGGGTGAGCGAGGTGATCGGCGACCGCGCTTTTCACCGGGAGCCCCAGGCGGTGGCCGAGCTCGCCCATGCCTTCATGCTGGGGATGAAGGAGGGGGGGATGGCCGCGGTGGGCAAACATTTCCCCGGCCACGGCCATGTGGTCGCGGATTCCCACGTGGCGGTGCCGGTGGACGAGCGGGAGCGGGTCGATCTGGAGCTCGCCGATCTCATTCCTTTCCGCCGCATGATCCATTTCGGACTGCCGGCGATCATGCCTGCGCACGTGATCTATCCCCGCGTCGATGATCGACCGGCGGGGTTTTCGCCCGTCTGGCTCAAGGGCATCCTGCGCGGGGAACTGGGGTTCGATGGTGCCATCTTCAGTGACGATCTGAGCATGGAGGGCGCCAGTGTTGCCGGCGACGTGGTGGATCGGGCCCGCGCCGCCCTCGAGGCCGGCTGTGACATGGTGCTGGTGTGCAACGATCCCGATGGGGCGCAAAAGGTGCTCGATCGCCTGCAATGGACCCCCCCGCCGGTGAGCCTGGTCCGCCTGGCGCGCCTGCATGGCCGGCCCGGCGCCCCCGATCCCGTCCGCCTGCACGAAGACCCCCATTACGCCGCGGCCGTGCACGCGGTGGGGGAAATCGGCGGCAAAAGCGGTGAGCTCGCCCTCTGACCGGAGCGAGAGCCGTGCACCCCGCCGAACCCCACGCCCACCCTCACCACGAACACGCGGCCGGCCGCGCCTTGGGCTGGGCGGTGGCGCTCACCCTGGGCTTTGCCCTGGTGGAGGCGGTGGGCGGCTTCTGGGCGGGGTCACTCGCCCTGTTGTCCGATGCCGGCCACATGGCCACCGATGCCTTTTCCCTGCTCCTTGCCGCTTTTGCCGCCTGGCTTTCCCGCCAGCCGCCCTCGGCGCGGCACAGTTATGGGCTTGCGCGGGCGGAAGTGGTGGGCGGGCTCACCAATGGTGTCCTGATGCTGGCGGTGATCGTGTACATTGTCGTCGAGGCAGTGGACCGCTTGCTCCATCCCCGCCCCGTGGCCGGCGCCTGGGTGATGGGCATCGCCGCCGTAGGACTCGCCATCAATGTCCTGGTGGCCTGGGTGCTGAGCCGGGGCGGGACGGGACTAAACGTGCGTGCCGCCCTGCTGCATGTCCTGGGGGACCTCGCCGGCTCGGTGGCCGCCCTCACCGCCGGTGCCATCGTGCATTTCACCGGCTGGAGCCTGGCCGACCCCCTTCTCTCCCTCGTGGTGGCGGGCCTCATTCTTTTCGCCACCCTGCGCCTGCTGCGGGAGGCGCTCAACGTCCTCATGGAAGGTGTGCCCCCCAGCCTCGCTCTGGACGAAGTGGGCCGGGCGTTGGCCCAGGTGCCCGGGGTGGAGTCCGTCCATGACCTGCACATCTGGACTTTAGCCAGCGGACGCATCGCCCTTTCCGCCCACGTGGTGGTGAACGACCTTTCCCGCTGGCCGCGCACCCTGGCGGCGATCCAGGAGCTTTTGGATGGGCGCTTCGGCATCGGCCACGTCACCGTGCAGCCGGAGCTGCGGCCCCCGACGCGGGCGGTGGCCTCGCTTTCCGGTCTGCGCTCCCGATCGGGCAAATCCGGGACATGAAGACTTTCGAAGCCGCCTGTGAAGACTGTCCGCGCCTTTCGGCCTTCCTCGCCGAGGTGCGGCGGCGCCATCCAGACTACCATGCACGGCCGGTGCCGCCCTTCGGCGCCTCCCGTCCGAGACTGCTGGTGGTGGGACTCGCCCCGGGCCTGCACGGCGCCAACCGCACCGGCCGACCCTTTACCGGCGATTACGCCGGCATCCTCCTCTACGCCACCCTCTACCGTTTCGGTTTCGCCAACCGGCCGGTGGCGGAACACGCCGCGGACGGCCTGGAGCTCATCGACTGCCGCATCACCAATGCGGTCAAATGCCTGCCCCCGCAGAACAAGCCGACGCCAGAGGAAATCAGATGCTGCAACAAGTACTTGGCATCAGAACTTCAAGCGCTGGATAAGAATTCCGCGGTCCTCGCCTTGGGCCAGATCGCCCACCATGCCGTGCTGCAGGCGCTGGGGGTCCGCGCCCGGGATTTTCCCTTCGGCCATGGCAGGGTGCATCACCTGCCGCGCCTGACGCTCTTCGATAGCTATCACTGCAGCCGCTACAATACCCAGACGCGACGCCTCACCCCGGCCATGTTCGAGGCCGTGGTGGCGGCCATTCGAAGCCACTTGGAGAGGAGCTGACATGCCCTACGTCAACATCCGTATCGCCGGCACCCTGACCCGGGAGCAGAAGCGCAAAATCGCCGAGGAAATCACGGACACCCTTGAACGCATCGCCCACAAACCCAAGTCCTACACCTACATCGCCTTCGATGAGCTGCCGGACGAGCAATGGGCCATCGGCGGCAAGCTGCTCGATGAAAGTGACTGAATATCAAACTCTTACATAGACAACCTCAAGCGGAATCTGAGATGTTGGACACGACCTTCCTGGCCGGTCTGCCCCATCTGCCGGGGGTCTATCGCATGTTGGGGGCGGACGGGAACGTGCTTTACGTGGGCAAGGCGCGGGACCTCAAAAAGCGGGTCTCGTCCTATTTCCAGAAGACCGTTCTTTCCCCCCGCATCCAGCTCATGCTGTCCCAGGTGGCGCGCGTCGAGATCACCGTCACCCGCTCCGAGCACGAGGCCCTGCTCCTGGAAAACAATCTGATCAAGGGCCTGGCCCCCCGCTACAACATTCTCTTCCGCGACGACAAGTCCTATCCCTACATTGTCCTCACCGGTCATGCCTTCCCCCGCCTGGCCTTGCATCGGGGACCGCAGAAAAAGGGCGACCGCTATTTCGGCCCCTATCCCAACGCCCATGCGGTGCGGGAAAGCATCCAGCTTTTGCAGAAAGTCTTCCGCCTGCGCACCTGCGAGGATGGGGTGTTCAGCCACCGTTCCCGTCCCTGCCTTTTGCACCAGATCCAACGCTGCACCGCACCCTGCGTGGGGGCGGTGAGCGAGGCCGACTACGCCCGAGAGGTGGAACGGGCCAGCGCCTTTCTCCTGGGGCGGGAGCAGCACGTCCTCGACGAACTGACCCAGGCCATGCTGGCCGCCTCGGAAGCCCAGGCCTATGAGGAGGCGGCCTTCTACCGGGACCGGATCAAGGCCCTGCGGGCGGTGCAGGAGCGCCAGTTCGTGGAAAGCGGGCGGCAGGTAAACGCGGATGTGGTGGCCGTGGCGGTGGAGGCGGGGCTTGCCTGTGTCAATCTGACCATGATCCGCGCCGGCCGGCACCTGGGGGACAAGGCCATCTTCCCCCAGCATGCGGAAGGGCACGACCCGGCCCGCATCCTGGAAGCTTTCCTCGCCCAGCATTACGGGGAACAGCCGGCTCCCCCCCTCATCCTGGTCAACACCGACATCGACCGGGCGGAGCTCGGCGAACTCTTGAGTGCCACCAGCGGACATCGGGTGCAGATCGTCAACCGTGTGACCGGTGAGCGCCGGGTGTGGCTGGAGATGGCGGCGAAGAATGCGCTGCTTGCCATCCGGCAGCGGCTTGCCCAGCAAAGCACCCAAGAGGCCCGCCTCGCCGCCTTGCTGGAGGCGCTGGGACTGCCCGAAAGCCTGCGCCGCATCGAGTGCTTCGACATCTCCCACACCCTCGGCGAGGCCACCGTCGCCGCCTGTGTGGTCTATGACGACTTCGCCCTGAGACCCGCGGAATACCGCCGTTTCAACATCGAGCCGGGGGTGGCGGGCGACGATTACGGCGCGATGCGGCAAGCCCTCACCCGCCGCTACCGCCGGCTGGCGGCAGGGGAGGGGAAGCTGCCCGACCTGCTCCTCATCGATGGCGGCCGTGGCCAGGTGGCCGTGGCGCGCAGCGTGCTCGCCGAGCTAGGGGTGGGCGAGGTGGAAGTGGTGGGCGTGGCCAAGGGCCCGGGACGCAAGCCCGGGCTCGAGCAACTGGTCTTTGGTGACAGAAGGGAACCGCTGCGTCTACCCACTGACCATCCGGGCCTGCATCTCATCCAGCAAATCCGCGACGAAGCCCACCGTTTCGCCATCACCGGCCACCGCGCGCGCCGGGGCAAGGCGCGCACCCATTCCCTGCTGGACGAAATCCCGGGCGTGGGCCCCAAGCGGCGACAGATGCTTTTGCGCCGTTTCGGCGGGCTGAAGGGCCTGCGGGATGCCAGCATTGACGAGCTGGCCAAGGTGGAGGGCATCAGCCGCACCCTGGCGGAAAAAATCTACGCCTCTTTTCACTGATCCCATGCCGCTCAATCTGCCCAACCTCCTCACCTGGCTTCGCATCGTCCTCATTCCGGTTTTCGTGCTGCTTTTCCACCTACCGGAAGGGTGGCTTGACGCCCACCTCCTCAACATGACCGCCGCCGCCCTCTTCGCTGCCGCAGCCGTCACCGACTGGCTGGATGGCTACCTCGCCCGGGCGCTCAACCAGACTTCCCCCTTCGGCGCCTTCCTTGATCCGGTGGCGGACAAGCTGATGGTCGCCGCGGCGCTCATCATGCTGCTGGAGCTGGGACGGGTCGAAGGCGTCATCGCCCTCATCATCATCGGGCGGGAGATCGCCATTTCGGCGCTGCGCGAGTGGATGGCGGGGGTGGGGCAGGGCAGGAGCGTGGCGGTGGCCTTCATTGGCAAGATCAAGACCGCCTCCCAGATGGTGGCCATCCTGCTGCTCCTCTATGGGGAGCCGGTGGCAGGACTGCCCATCCGCGAGATGGGCACCTGGCTCATTTATCTCGCGGCCCTTCTCACCATCCTGTCCATGATCTACTACATGATGCAGGCGGTGCGCTCGGCGCGTGGCGGGGGGGTTGGTTGACATCGCGCCGCGCTTGGGTAAAATGGCGGCTCTCGTCAGGCGGGAATAGCTCAGCTGGTAGAGCGCAACCTTGCCAAGGTTGAGGTCGCGAGTTCGAGACTCGTTTCCCGCTCCAAATCCGGGGAAAGCGAAGGCGAGTACTTCGTTTTCCCTTTTTAGTTTTGCCGGGCGCCTGTCTGGCGCCCATCTGCACAGTTTCGCAATCCGTGGGTTCCACAGGGCGGGGTGGCAGAGTGGTTATGCAGCGGCCTGCAAAGCCGTGGACGCCGGTTCGATTCCGACCCCCGCCTCCACATCCGCCCGGGTGGTGGAACAGGTAGACACAAGGGACTTAAAATCCCTCGGGCCAAAAGCCCGTGCCGGTTCGAGTCCGGCTCCGGGCACCACTTCGCCGGCTTGAGCCCCCCGGATTCTCCCTTTTTCCCCGGATTCTCCCTTTTTCTTGTCCAGCGGCGTCGCCGCTAAAGTTTCCGCCGTCGTTGCCGATTACTGCAGGCAAACCGGGATCCTGTGACCATGCCTGCTTTGAACGTTTCTCCCCAAGGGCCGCTTACCGCCGAAGAGCGCCTGTTCCTGGCGCGCCTGGCCGCCCTCAACGCGGCCTGTGAAGGGGCGCGGGCCGGTGCGGGGGCGCGGGGTTTTGCCGAGGATGCGGCAGCCGTCGATGCGCTGCTGGAGCGCCTCTTTTCCGCGCTCACCCGTTCCGATCCCACGCCGGTGGGGTGAGGGTTTTCCCAACTCAGCGTTTCCTCGTCCCCACGACAGCCCGCCCTCGGCGAGGGGACTACCACGCCCGCGTTCGTCTTCCGTGCGGGAACCAACCACACGCGCGACGTTTCCGGACAGTGCGGCAAGCCTGGGGTCTTGGCCGGATCCCCGTGCCCCCAAATCGTTTCGCCCGGGCCGCGGGCTGGTGGGGGAAACAGAGCGGGAGCGTGGGGGGCCGAAAGACGCCCGCGGCGCCCTGAACCACAATCCCAACTAATTTGACATAATACACATTATGCGAAGGAATGCTTTCCCGGGGTTGAGCTGGCTGGCCCTTGCGTGACGTCCTCAGGGGCTCGCCCTGGCTGCCGCTTGCTGGGCAGCGGCAACGATCGCGGCCACATCGGTGTTGCCATTTTCCAAGGCCAGTTCCCGCGCCGTCTTGCCCGTCACGTCCTGCGCCCGGGGATCGGCACCGGCGGCAAGCAGACGCCGGACGATGGTTTCATGCCCCTTCATCGCCGCCAGCATGAGCGCGGTGAGGCCGGACCGGTTGGCGGTATTGACCGGTGAGGCGGCCTCGAGGAGCATGGCCACGACTTCCTCGTGCCCGGCCAGTGCTGCGTACATGAGCGGTGTCCAGCCGCGGTGATTGGGCGCGACCGAAGCCCCCCGGTCCAATAGGAGCCGCACGATGCGGGCATCACCGCCCCAGGCGGCGAGGTGCAGCGCGGTGTCGCCAAAGGCGTTGGTCTGGTGGACGCGGGCGCCGGCTGCAAGGAGCACCCGCACCGAGGCGAGGCTTCCTTCCCGTGCTGCCCGCATGAGCAACGTGTTGCCCGCCTCATCGCTCAGGTTGACGTCCGCGCCCCGGGCCAGTTGCGTCCGGACTTCCCCCGCGTCGTCGATCTGGATGGCCTGGACGATGTCGTCGCGGATGTCACCGGCGCGGGCGGAGGGGGAAAGGGCCAGGCCGGCAATGAGGAACGCCTGAAAAAGTCTATTGTGCAACAGAGGCTTGACGGAACAAGTTAAAGAAATTTCTCCATGTGGCGGCGCCCACCTCGTCCACCCCGATGCCCTTGACGCGGGCGATCTCCTCCGCCACGTGTTTCACATAGGCGGGTTCGTTGGTCTTGCCGCGGAAGGGCACGGGCGCGAGATAGGGCGAGTCGGTTTCGATGAGCATGCGCTCCAGGGGGACCTCGCGTGCTACCTCTCTGAGGGCGGTGGCGTTCTTGAAGGTGACGATGCCGGAAAAGGAGATGTAAAACCCCAGGTCCATCGCCGCCTGGGCCACCTCCCAACTCTCGGTGAAGCAGTGCATCACCCCCCCCACTTCTTGGGCCCGCTCTTCCCGCAGCAGGCGCAGGGTGTCTGCCGCCGCCTCCCGGCTGTGGATGATGAGGGGCTTGCCCACCTCCCGCGCCGCGCGGATGTGGGTGCGGAAGCGCGCCCGCTGCCATTCTAGATCGCCCTTGAGGCGAAAATAGTCGAGGCCGGTTTCGCCAATGGCCACCACCTTGGGATCGGAGGCGAGGCTGACCAGCTCGGCGACGGTGGGTTCCGGTGTGTCGGTGTAGTCCGGATGCACACCGACGGAGGCGAAGAGATTCCCATGCTGTTGGGCCAGCGCCCGTACCTTGGAGAAGTCAGGCAGATTGACGCCCACGCAGAGGGCATGGGTGACCTGGTTATCCGCCATGCGGGCAAGGATTTCCCCGGTGTGCGGAGCAAGCTCCGGGAAATCCAGATGGCAATGGGAATCGACAAACATGGCGCGGGGCGCCCCTCACATGGTGTGGGTGGGGCGCGTCGATTTCAGCGAGCCGCCAAGCAGGCCCTCGATCTTGTTGCGGGCGGCGGTGCCGCTTTCGTTGGCGGCGAATTCGACGCCGATGCCCTGGGTCTTGCCCCCTTGGGCGCCGGCGGGGGTAATCCACACCACGCGGCCGGCAACGGGAATCTTGTTAGGGTCGTTCATGAGGGTGAGCAGCATGAAGACCTCATCCCCCAGCTTGTAGGACTTGTTGGTGGGAATGAAGATGCCGCCGTTTTTCAGATAGGGCATATAAGCCGCGTAGAGCGCGGACTTCTCCTTGATGCTGAGGGACAGCACCCCGGGTCGGGTGGCGGGTTTGTTCTGCGTTTCAGCCATTTTCCCTCGTCAACAGCCGTTGGTAGGCGGAAAAAACACTTTCCAGGAGCAACTGGGTGTTCAGGGGATGCTTAAGGTGCCGGCGCACCCCTGCCACCTCCCGCAAAAAGCGCAACAGAGCAGTCACATTAACCCCTGCGCCCAGTTCCTGCAAGCGGCCGGCGAAATCCGGATTGTAACGGACCCGGCCGGCCAGCCGCACGGCAAGCAGATCATAGAGCCACTTCTGCAGCCAGTCGATGAGCTCCGCCAGCTCCTGCCGGCTCCCCTCTTCCGCCAGCCGCAACCAGTCGAGGCGGGCAGGTTCCGCCAGCGCCGAAAGGAAGGCCCGGCGGCTTTCTAGGCGTTCGGCCGCGGCATAGCTTTGGGCCAAGAGGGGCGCCCCGCCGCTGATGGCAAGACACAGCTCGGCCTCGGCTACCCCCTGCCCTTCCAGCCACGCCCGGGCCGCTTCGCGGCCAGGCAACGGGAGGGCCACCGCCCGGCAGCGGCTCAGCACGGTGGGCGGAAGCTGCCGCGGCTGGTGGCTCACCAGCAGGAATACCGTATTTTCGGCGGGTTCCTCCAAAGTCTTGAGGAGCGCATTGGCGGCCGCGACGTTCATGGCCTCGGCGGGATGGATGAGGATCACCCGCGGCCCGTGCTGATGGGTGGAAAGGGTGACGAAATCCGAAAGCTCCCGCACCTGGCCGATGCCGATCTGCTGGGTTCCGCGGCCAACTTCGCCCTCCCCTTCCCGCTCCTCCGGCTCGAGGAGGCGGAAGTCGGGGTGGGTACCCACGCGGAAGAGATGACAGGCGCGGCAGTGGCCGCAGGCGTGCCCCTCCTGGGGCGCCTCGCAGAGGAGAAAGCGGGCGAATTCGAAGGCAAAGGCCCGTTTGCCGATGCCCCGCCGTCCATGGAGCAGCAGGGCGTGGGGCAGCCGCGGTCGCTTTGCGACGAGCCGCTGCCAGACGGGGATCTGCCAGGGGTAAAGGCTCATGGTGAAAGTCACCTGCCAAGGGCCATCCGGCGCTCAGCCGAGCTCGCCGAGGATGGTCGCCAGCGTCTCGCGGATGGCGGCGATGGGTCGGCTTGCGTCCACCACCCGGATGCGTTCCGGGAAGGCGCGCGCTCGTTCCAGGTAGGCGTTTCTCACCCGCTGGAAGAAATCCTGCTTTTCCGCTTCGAAGCGGTCGCGCACGGCACTTAAGGCAAGGCGCGCTTGGCTTACCTCCCAGGGTACGTCGAAGAGGAGGGTGAGGTCCGGCTGGAGCCCCTGCTGCACCCAGTCTTCCAAGGCTTCCAGTTTGGCTGCGGGGATACCCCGCCCGCCGCCCTGATAGGCAAAGGTGGCATCGGTGAAGCGGTCGGAGACGACCCAATGCCCCTTGCCCATGGCGGGCAGGATGACTTTGTCGATGTGTTCCCGGCGGGCGGCGAACATGAGCAGGGTTTCCGTGTCAGAGTGCATGGGCTGCCCCAGCAGGAGATCCCGCAGCATCTCCCCCAGCGGGGTGCCGCCGGGCTCCCGGGTCACCACCACGGTGTGACCCCGTGCCTGCAGCCATTCGGCAATCCAAGGCAGATGGGTGCTCTTGCCGGCCCCATCGATGCCTTCCAGCGTGATGAATTTTCCCCGCATCCTCACCTCAGTTGGTAACGGGCCACCGCCCGGTTGTGTTCCGTCAGGGTCTCCGAAAAGGCGTGGGTGCCATCGCCCCGGCTCACGAAATAGAGGGCGCGTGTGGGGGCGGGATGGAGTGCGGCGCGGATGGCCGCCAGCCCCGGCATGGCAATGGGAGTGGGCGGCAGACCCGGTCGCAGGTAGGTATTGTAAGGCCCGTCGGTTTCCAGGTGTCGCCGCCGCAGGTTGCCATCGAAGGCCTCGCCCAGGCCATAGATGACGGTGGGGTCGGTCTGCAGGCGCATGTTGAGGCGCAGCCGGTTGACGAAGACGCCGGCAATGAGGGGCCGCTCCTCCGCCACGCCGGTTTCCTTTTCCACGATGGAGGCCATGATGAGGGCTTCGTAGGGGCTGCGGTAGGGTAGCCCCGACTGCCGCCCCTCCCATTCCCGGGCGAGGTGGTGTTCCAGCAGGGCGTGGGCACGGCGCAGGATGGAAAGGTCACTCACCCCGGCGCCGAAGTAGTAGGTGTCGGGAAAAAACAGACCCTCCGGATGGGGGGAGTCGATGCCCAGGCGGCGCAGGATTTCCTGCTCGGAAAGCCCTTTGGTTTCATGGCGCAGTGCCGGATGGGCATCCAGCGCCTCGCGCACCTGACGGAAGGTCCAGCCCTCGATGAAGCGGATTTCGGCCACCTGCACCTCACCACGGGTGAGCATGCGGTAGAGCTCAAGACCCGTGGGCGGCTGCTCCAGGAGATAGTTTCCCGCCTTGAGGTCGGTGGCCCGACCCGTTAGCCGCACCAGGGTGATGAAGCTCCACGGCTCCCGCAAAAGCCCCGCTGCCGTGAGCTGTCGCGCCACGCTTCTGAGGCTGCTGCCCGGGGTAAGCTCGAAGGCGAAGGGCGTCTGCGGCAGGGGCAGGCGGGAGACCGCAAACCAGGCCAGCCAGCCGGTAACCAAGAGCACCCCGGAAACCAAAAGAAGGATCAAGCGTTTAAGCATCGTCTTCGGCCAGGAGGGCATCCAGCGCCCCGGCAAGGCCGCCCACCGTGAAGGGATGTTGTCCCAGGGCCCGCACCGGCCACAGGCCGATGATACTGTTGCAGACGAAGACCTCTTCCGCGGCCAGCAGCTCCGGGAGACCAAAGCGGGCCACTTCGGGCTTCAGTCCGAGACGGGGGGCTTTTTCCAGGATGCGTTCCCTTTGCACACCCGCCACGCCGCAAAGGCTGAGGTCCGGGGTGAGGAGGCGGTCGCCCCGCCGCAGGAAAAGATTGCTCATGGTGCCCTCGATGACCATGCCCTCCTCATCGAGGAGCAGGCCTTCCGGCACCTCGGGATCGCTCCATTCCGCCCGCGCGAGGACGTTTTCCAGGCGGTTTAAGTGCTTCACCCCAGCAAGCCGCGGCTGGTGGGCGAGGCGCAGCTTGCAAAGGTGAAGCCGCACCCCTTCCCGGCGATAGCTTGGGGGATGATCCGGCAGCGGCGCGCGCAGCAGGATACGGGTGGGCGTCAGGGCCCGGGCGCCGTAGCCGCGGCCCCCTTCCCCCCGGGTGACGACGATTTTCAGCACACAGTCCGCCTCCTCCACCAGTGCCGCGATCTCCCCTTCTAGCCGGGAGGCCTCCGGGGGCGCGATGCCCAGCCGGCTGCAATCGCTGCAAAGGCGCCGGTAGTGGCGGGACCAGCACAGGGGCCGGCCGCCGGCCACGCGCAGGGTGCGGAACACGCCATCGCCGTACATGAGGCCGCGGTCCAGGACCCCCACGTGGGAGGTCGCCACCCCATTGACGAGGGTCCGGACGAGGCCTGGCTTGGCTTCAGTCATGGAAGACCCCCAAGGCGCGCAACAGGCCCCTGGCCTTGGCGCGCGTTTCTGCCAATTCCCGCTCCGGCCGGGAGTCGGCGACGATGCCCGCCCCCGCCCAGAATTCGAGCCGCCCCTCCTCCACCATGAAGCTACGGATGAGGATGTTGAGGTCGAGGCTGCCGTCCCGGTTCACATAGCCCATGCTGCCCGTATAGGCGAGGCGGGGCACCGCCTCCAGTTCCCGGATGATTTCCAGGCAGCGGACCTTGGGGCAGCCGGTGATGGTGCCCCCCGGAAACAGGGCGCGCACCACTTGCGCCGGAGAGACGCCGGGTCGCAGCCGACCGCGCACGGTGGATTCCAGGTGATGCACGTGGGCGTAGGAGGTGAGTTCCAGCAGGCGGGGAACCTCGACGCTCCCCGGCACACAGACCCGGCCCAGGTCATTGCGTTCCAGATCCACCAGCATGATGTGTTCGGCGCGTTCCTTGGCGGTGGCAAGGAGTTCCGCGCGCAGGGCGGCATCGGCGGCCGGGTCCGCCGCCCGCGGGCGGGTGCCGGCGATGGGGCGTGTTTCGATGGCCGTGCCTTCAATGCGCACCAGGCGTTCCGGGGAAGAGCTCACGATCGCTTCCCGGCCAAAGTGGGCAAGCCCGGCAAAAGGCGCCGGATTGTGGCGGGACAGGGCCGCATAAAGATCGGCGGCGCTCACCCCGGCGGCAAGCGCCGCCTGCCAGCGGCGGGCGAGATTCACCTGGAACACGTCCCCTTCGCGAATGTAGGCGAGAACGCGGCCCACCCCTTCCAGAAAGGTTTCCGCGGGGGCTTCCTCGACCCATTGGGCGACCGCCGGGGCCGGCTGCCAGGCGGATTTGGCCTGCGCGTCGGCAAGGAGGGTGTCGAGGCAATCCCGGTGGCCGGCTTCGGCAACGGCGTAGGCCCGCTGCCGCTCCCGGTCCACGAGGAGGGCGGCGGGGATGCGGCTCAACACCGCCAGCGGAAAATCCGCCAGCGGCTGTCGGGGCGGGACCCGGGGCTCGATTTCCTGCAGCACCTCATAGCCGAGGTAAACGAACCAGCCGCCGCGGAAGGGAAGCCGGCTGGGGGATGGGGGCTGCGCCTCTTCCCGCCAGGCCGCCTCCAGGGCGGCAAGCACGCCCGTTTCCCCCAGGCGGAAGCGTCGGGTGTGCGAGGGACAGGCGAAGAGGATGTCCCAGCCCGCCCCCGCCAGGGTCTGCAGGAGGTAGGGGTAGCGCTCCGGCCAGGTCGCATGGAGGGCGAGGAGATCGGGCAGGGCCGGCAGCTCGATTTCGATCGGCGCGCTCATGGTGCGGCGGCGCCGCGGCAGGCGTCAGACCCTGCGGAAGACCAACGTGCCGTTGGTGCCGCCAAAACCGAAGGAGTTGGAGAGGGCCACGCGAATGCTCATTTTCCGCGCCGCATTGGCGGCGTAGTCGAGATCGCATTCCGGGTCCGGGGAAAACAGGTTGATGGTGGGCGGCGCCACCTGGTCGCGGATCGCCAGAGCGGTGAACACCGCTTCCACTCCGCCCGCCGCCCCCAGGAGGTGGCCGGTCATGGACTTGGTGGAACTCATCACCAGCTTGCGGGCATGGTCGCCGAAGGCAGCCTTGACGGCCACGGTTTCCGCCTTGTCGCCCAAGGGGGTGGAGGTGCCGTGGGCGTTGATGTAATCCACTTCCTCCGGGGCCACCCCCGCATCCCGCAGGGCGTTGCGCATGCAGCGCGCCGCCCCCGCCCCGTCCTCGCAGGGGGCGGTCATGTGGTAGGCATCCGCCCCCATGCCGAAGCCGATGAGCTCGCAATAGATTTTGGCGCCCCGGGCCACCGCCCGCTCGTATTCTTCCAACACCAGCACGCCGGCGCCCTCCCCCAGGACGAAGCCGTCGCGGCCGCTATCCCAGGGGCGGCTGGCGGCAGCGGGATCGTCGTTGCGGGTGGACAGCGCCTTCGCCGCGGCGAAACCGCCGATGGCCAGGGGGGTCACGGTGGCTTCCGCCCCGCCCGCCACCATCACGTCGGCATCCCCATACTGGATGAGGCGCGCCGCCTCACCGATGCAATGGGTGGCGGTCGTGCAGGCGGTAACGATGGCAAGATTCGGGCCCTCAAAACCATACATGATGGAGAGGTTGCCCGAAATCATGTTGATGATGGTGGCGGGGATGAAAAAGGGGGAAATTCGGCGCGGACCGTTGGCGAGATACTCGCTGTGGGTGGATTCGATCATGGGCAGGCCGCCGATGCCGGAGCCGACGATGACGCCATACCGCTCGGGGTCTTCCGGTTTGGGGTCGATGCCGGCATCGCGCAGCGCCTGGATGCTGGCCGCCATCCCGTAATGGATGAAGGTATCCATGCGCCGGGCTTCCTTGGCGGACAGGTAGGCGCCGACGTCGAAACCCTTCACCTCTCCGGCGATCTGGGAAGCGAAGGCGGAAGCGTCGAAGCGCGTGATGCGGGTGATGCCGGAACGGCCGGCGAGGATGTTGGCCCAGGCTTCATCCACGGTGTTGCCCACCGGGCTGACGATCCCCAGGCCGGTAACGGCGACTCTGCGTCTGACCAAACGATGACTCCGGAAAGATAAGGGCGGGGTTATTTCTTGAGGTGGGTGTTGATATAGTCGATGGCCTGCTGGACGGTGGTGATCTTCTCCGCCTCTTCATCCGGAATCTCGCAATCGAACTCCTCCTCCAGGGCCATCACCAGCTCCACGGTGTCCAGGGAATCCGCGCCCAGATCGTCCACGAAGGAAGACTCGTTCTTCACTTCCGCCTCGTTGACACCCAACTGCTCGGCGACGATCTTCTTGACGCGTTGTTCGATGTTTTCCATCTGGGGCTCCTTACCTTGACTTGGGATGGGATCGCAAAAACCTGCGCATTGTAGCAGAATCGCCGGCCCCGGCCAAAAGCCTCGGCCGTTTCATTTTTCTATTTCAAATCATGTACATGCCGCCGTTCACGTGGAGCGTGACGCCGGTGATGTAGGCCGCCTTCGGCGAGGCCAGAAAGCCCACGGCGGCGGCCACGTCCTCGGGGGTGCCCAGCCGGCCCAGGGGAATATGGGCCAAAAGCGCTTGGCGCTGGGCTTCCGGCAGCGCCCGGGTCATGTCGGTGTCGATGAAGCCTGGGGCGACGCAGTTGACCGTGATGTTGCGGGAGCCGACCTCCCTCGCAAGCGCCTTGGTGAAGCCCATGATGCCGGCCTTGGCCGCGGCGTAGTTGGTCTGCCCCGCATTGCCCATGGCGCCCACCACCGAGGCGATGCTGATGATGCGCCCGTAGCGGGCCTTGGTCATGGGACGCAGCACGGCCTGGGAGAGGCGGAAAACGGATTTGAGGTTGGTGTCCATGATCTGGTCCCACTCCTCCTCCCGCATGCGCATGAGGAGGTTATCCCGGGTGATGCCGGCATTGTTGACGAGGATGCTGACCTCCCCGAATTCCCCCCGGATCTTTCCCAGGACCTGCTCAATGGCTTGTCCGTCGGTGACGTCGAGGACGAATCCCCTGCCCTTCACCCCCGCTTCGGCGAGTGCCCGCCCGATGGCCTCGGCACCGGCTTCGCTGGTGGCGGTGCCGATCACCGTGGCGCCCATGCGGCCCAGTTCCAGGGCGCAGGCCCGGCCGATGCCCCGGCTGGCCCCGGTGACGAGGGCGATTTGTCCGTCCAGCATGAGGCCTCCTATTCTTGAGAGTTTGGTTGATAAATGCTTTGCAACTTACTGTTTCACTTTAGATATTGCGTCAGCGAGCGAAGCCGGATCGACGAGCGCCAGGCACGCCATTTCGGGGGCGATGCGCTTGTTGAGGCCCGCCAGGACCTTGCCCGGCCCGCACTCCGCCGCAAGGGTCACCCCTTCCGCCGCCATGCGCTGGATGGTCTCCACCCACCGCACCGGACTGAAGAGCTGGCGCACCAACGCCGCCCGGATGGCCTCCGGGCTGTCGAAGGCGGCCACGTCGGCATTCTGCAAAACGGGGATGCGGGGACGCTGGAACGCCACCTCCTCCAGATGGCGGGCCAGCACCTCGGCGGCGCCCCGCATGAGGGTGCAGTGGGAGGGCACCGAGACGGGCAGCATCACCGCCCGTTTCGCGCCTTTGCTCCGGGCGAGCGCCACACCCCGCTCCACGGCGGCTTTGTGGCCGGCGATCACCACCTGGCCGGGGCTGTTGAAGTTGACCGCCTCCAGCACCTCCCCTTCGGCGGCCTCGCTGCAGAGGGCGCGCACCGCTTCGTCGGGAAGCCCCAGGATGGCGGCCATCGCCCCCACACCCTCGGCCACCGCCTCCTGCATGGCCTGGGCGCGCAGCCGGGTGAGCCGCACGGCATCGGCGAAGGATAAGGCCCCGGCGGCGACAAGCGCCGTGTATTCCCCCAGACTGTGGCCGGCCATCACGGCGGGCTCCGGGCCGCCTGCGGCCTGCCAGGCCCGGTAGACCGCCATCCCGGCGGCAAGCATCACCGGCTGGGTGTTGACGGTTTTGTTGAGTTCCTCCGCCGGGCCCTCGCTCACCAGGGCCCACAGGTCCTGGCCGAGCACTTCGGAGGCTTCGGCGAAGGTGTCGCGCACAAGGGCTTCAGCGGCGAAAGCGGCCATCATGCCCACCGACTGGGAGCCCTGTCCGGGAAAGAGAAAAGCGAATTTCATGGTCATCCTTGGTCAAGGGCGCGTAAGCCACCCATCAGTCAAAAGCGCACCAGCGCGGAACCCCAGGTGAAGCCACCGCCAAAGGCCTCCATGAGGAGGGTTTCGCCCCGGCGGATGCGGCCGTCCCGCACTGCGGTATCGAGGGCCAGGGGAATGGATGCCGCGGAGGTGTTGCCGTGTTTGTCCACGGTGAGCACCACGTTTTCCATACTCATGCCCAGTTTCTTCGCCGTGGCCTGGATGATGCGGATATTGGCCTGATGGGGCACCAGCCAGTGGATGTCGCTCTTGAGGAGGCCATTGGCGGCCAGGGTCTCATCGACGATGGCATCCAGGGTGTTCACCGCCATCTTGAACACCGCGTTCCCCTGCATGCGCATGTGGGGTCCGGCGCCGCTGCAGTTGCCCATGGAGGGGCCGCCATCCACGTAAAGCAGCTCTTGGTGGCGGCCGTCGGCATGCAGGTGGGTGGAGATGATGCCGGGCTCGTCGTCAGCGGCGAGCACGACCGCCCCCGCCCCATCCCCCCAGAGGATGCAGTTGGTGCGGTCGGTGTAATCGGTGATGCGGGAAAGGGTCTCGGCGCCGATCACCAGTGCCGTCCGGGCCTGGCCGGCGCGGATGAAATTGTTGGCGGTGGCCAGCGCATAGACGAAACCGCTGCAGACGGCCTGCACGTCGAAGGCGGGGGAAGCGTTGGCAATGCCCAGTTTCGCCTGCACGATGCAGGCAGTGCTGGGAAAGACACGGTCGGGCGTGGTGGTGGCGACGATGAGGAGGTCGACGCTTGCCGGATGGACTTCCGCCATTTCCAGGGCACGACGGGCGGCAGCCACCGCCAGGTCGCTGGTGTATTCCCCTTCGGCGGCGATGTGCCGCTCGCGGATGCCGGTACGCTCCACGATCCACTGGTCGGAGGTGTCCACCATCCTTTCCAGGTCGGCGTTGGTGAGGATTTTTTCCGGCAGGTAGCCGCCGGTGCCGACGATGCGGGCGTAGATCATTGCACCGTCGCCTCTTCCGGGGCGTGGGGGTGGATGAGGGCCATCTGTTCACTGATGCGGCGCAGTACGCCGTGCCGCGCTTCGGAGACCGCCCGTTCGATGGCGAAACGGAAGGCAAAGCTGTCGGCCCCGCCATGGCTTTTGATGACGATGCCGCGCAGGCCGACGAGGGTGGCGCCATTGTAGCGGCGCGGATCGACGCGCTTCTTGAAGCGTTGGATCACCGGCCAGGCGGCCAGGGCCATGAGCCGGGTGAGCAGGCTGCGTTTGAATTCCTCGCGCAGGAAGGCGCCCAGCATGCGGGCGAGCCCCTCGGTGGTCTTGAGCGCCACATTGCCAACAAAGCCGTCACAGACCACGACATCGGTGGTGCCCTTGTAGATGTCGTCGCCCTCCACGTTGCCGTAGAAATTGAGATGGCTGTGGCGCAAAAGCTCCGCTGCTTCCTTGACCACGTCATTGCCCTTGATCGCCTCGGCGCCGATGTTGAGCAGCCCCACGCTGGGGTTGGCTTTCTCCTCCACCGCTGAGGCCAGCATAGCGCCCATGACGGCGAACTGGCGCAGATGCTCGGCGGTGCAGTCCACGTTAGCGCCCAGGTCCAGCATGTACACGGGCCCGCGCAAAGAGGGAAGCACGGTGCAGATGGCCGGACGTTCGATGCCGGGCAGCATCTTGAGCACGAACCGGGAAATCGCCATCAGCGCGCCGGTGTTGCCGGCACTGACTGCAGCGTGGGCCTCGCCCGTCCTCACCAGCTCCACCGCCAGGCGCATGGAGGAATGTTTCTTGTTGCGCAGCGCCTGCGCCGGGGGCTCGTCCATGGCCACCACTTCCGGCGCATGGTGGATGCGCAGGCGGGCATCGGTGTGGCGGCGCCGCTGGCGCAGCTCCGCCTCCAGCACGTCGCTCAAACCCACGAGGACGATGTTGACGTGGGGATCACGGTCCAGCACCGAGAGCGCTGCGGGAACCGTGACATGGGGGCCGTGATCGCCCCCCATGGCATCCACTGCGACCGTGATGTCCATCGGCCAGGGAGAACACCGGGCGAGCCGCGCCCGCTGTTTCAATCGCCTTTACGCAGGACCTTCTTGCCGCGGTAGTAGCCGCTCGGGCTGATGTGATGGCGCAGATGCACTTCGCCGGTGGTGGGTTCCACTGCCAGCGGCGGATTGGTCAGAAAATCGTGCGCACGGTGCATGCCGCGCTTGGAGGGTGACTTTTTGTTCTGTTGAACGGCCATGGACTGACTCCTTTTACTGTACTGTGTTGCTTCACGTCTGCGGTCGCAGCCGCGCGAGCACGGCGAAGGGGTGCTCCCCCTCACGGCGGGCGCCGCTCTGTGCTGCCTGACACTGCCCCTCCGGATGGCGCGGAACGAGGGGCATGCCGAGGAGGACCTCGTCTTCGATCAGGGCCTTAACATCCATTTCCTTCTCCATGAGCAGGCGGTCGGGTGCCTCCGGATCGTCCTTGCCTTCGGCCAGCTCCGCCTCGCTGCCGACCAGAACCAGATCGGAAGCCAGGTCGAGTTCCCAGGTCAGGGGTTGCAGACAGCGCTGGCAGACAAGCTGCAGGGTGCCCTGCACCCGGCAGTGGAGACCGGGCTTGCCTTCGCTGTCGAGCCGGCCGCTCAACTCGTAACTCAGAGTGGCATCGAGGGAGGCGACCTGGTCGTGCAGACGGGAAAGGGCGGCCAGCGGAAAACTGCCGGCCAGCGATTTTCCGCTGCGCGCAAGCTCGAGGTTGTCCACCGTAACCTGTTCAGACATAAGGGGCGCATGATACAATCGCCGGCTTTGGCTGTCAAAGCGGATTGACGCGCGTGATCAGGAAAATACTCATTGCCAACCGGGGCGAGATCGCGGTGCGCATCGTGCGCGCCTGCTCCGAAATGGGTATCAAGTCGGTGGCCATCTACAGCGATGCCGACCGTCACGCGCTGCACGTCAAAAAGGCGGACGAAGCCTACAACATCGGCGCCGACCCGGTGCTGGGTTATCTCAATGCCCACAACATCGTCAACCTGGCGGTGGCCTCCGGCTGTGATGCGCTGCATCCCGGCTACGGTTTCCTCTCGGAAAACCCTCAGCTTGCGGAAATCTGTGCCCGGCGGGGCATCAAGTTCATCGGCCCGCCGGCGCGGGTCATTCGCCAAATGGGGGACAAGATCGCCGCGCGTCAGGCCATGATCAAGGCCGGCATTCCCGTCATCCCCGGCTCCGAGCACAACCTGGAATCGGTGGACGAGGCGGTGGCACTGGCGCGCAAAATCGGCTATCCGGTGATGCTCAAGGCCACCAACGGTGGCGGCGGCCGTGGCATCCGCCGCTGCAACAACGAGGACGAGCTGCGCAAAAACTATGACCGCGTGGTCTCGGAAGCGGCGAAGGCCTTCGGCAAGCCGGAGGTTTTCCTGGAAAAGGCCATCATTCACCCGCGCCACATCGAGGTGCAGATTCTTGCCGACGAGTTCGGCAATGTCATTCATCTTTTCGAACGGGATTGTTCCATCCAGCGGCGCAATCAGAAACTGATCGAAATCGCGCCCTCGCCGCAGCTCACCGAACTGCAGCGCAATTACATCGGCAAGCTCGCCGTACAGGCTGCGCGCGCCGTGGGCTACGTCAATGCCGGCACCATCGAGTTCCTGCTCGATGCCGACAACCAGTTTTATTTCATGGAGATGAACACCCGCCTGCAGGTGGAACACACGGTGACGGAGAGCATCACCGGCGTGGACATCGTCCAGGAGCAAATCCGCATCGCCTCTGGCCTGCCGCTGCAATACAAACAGTCCGACGTGAACTACCGCGGCTATGCCATGGAATTCCGTATCAATGCGGAAGACCCAAAAAACGATTTCCTGCCCAGTTTCGGCCGCATCACCCGCTACTATGCGCCGGGCGGGCCGGGTGTGCGCACCGACGCCGCCATCTACACCGGCTATGTGATTCCCCCCTACTATGACTCCATGTGCGCCAAGCTTACGGTGTGGAATCTCACCTGGCCGGGGGTCATCGAGCGCGGGCGGCGGGCGTTGAGCGATATGGTGGTCTATGGGGTGAAGACCACCATCCCCTATTACCAGCAGATTCTCCAGCACCCGGATTTTCGTAGCGGCCGTTTCGATACGAGCTTCGTGGAAAAGCATCCGGAGCTTTCGGATTACCAGGTCCCGCGGCCGAAGGAATTGCTCGCCGCCGCCATCGGCGCCGCGATCGCCGCCTACGAAGGCCTGTAACGCACTCGCAGAGGTAGTGGCATGGCGAAAGTCCAGATCACCGAACTCGTCCTGCGCGATGGTCACCAGTCCCTGATCGCCACCCGCATGCGCACCGAGGACATGCTGCCCATTTGCCCCAAGCTGGACAGCGTGGGTTTCTGGTCGCTGGAGGCCTGGGGCGGCGCCACCTTCGATGCCTGCGTGCGTTTCCTCAAGGAAGACCCCTGGGAACGCCTGAAAGCCCTGCGCCGGGCGCTGCCCAACACCCGCATCCAGATGCTGCTGCGCGGCCAGAATCTGCTTGGTTACCGCCATTACTCGGATGACGTGGTGCGGGCCTTCGTGCAGAAGGCGGCCGACAATGGGGTGGACGTCTTTCGCATCTTCGATGCCATGAATGACCTGCGCAACCTGCGCGTGTCCATCGAGGCGGTGAAGAAAGCGGGCAAACACGCGGAAGGCACCATCTGCTACACCACCAGTCCCGTGCATGACATTCCCCATTTCGTCGCCCTCGGCCGGGAGCTGGAGGCGATGGGCTGCGACACCATCGCCATCAAGGACATGGCGGGTCTTCTGACCCCCTACACGACGGCGGAGCTCGTCCGCGAGCTTGCGCGGGCGGTGCGCGTGCCCATCCATCTGCACAGTCATGCCACCTCGGGGCTCGCCAGCATGTGCCACCTGAAAGCCGTGGAAAACGGCGCCCTGCTGGTGGACACCTGCCTGTCCGCCTTCTCCGAAGGGGCGAGCCACCCCACCACGGAAAGCATCGTCGCCGCCCTGGCGGGCACCGAATGGGACACCGGCCTGAGTCTGCCGCTCCTGCAGGAAATCGCCGCCTATTTCCGCGAGGTGCGGAAGAAATACTGGCAGTTCGAGAGCGAGTTCACTGGCGTGGACACCCGGGTTCTGGTCAATCAGGTGCCCGGTGGCATGATCTCCAACCTCTCCAACCAGTTGAAGGAACAGGGCGCCCTCAATCGCATGGACGAAGTCCTGGCGGAGATTCCCCGGGTGCGGGAGGACCTGGGTTTCCCACCCCTCGTCACCCCCACCTCGCAGATCGTGGGCACCCAGGCGGTGCTCAACGTCCTCACCGGCGAACGCTACAAGAGCGTCACCACGGAAGTGAAGCATTATCTGCAGGGACTCTACGGCAAGGCACCGGGGCCGGTGAACGAACAGGTGCGCAGCCTCGCCATCGGCAACGCCGAGGTCATCACCTGCCGCCCGGCGGACTTGCTGGAGGACGAGCTCGAGAGACTGCGGGGCGAAGTCGAGGGACTCGCCCGTTCCGAGGAGGACGTTCTCACCTATGCCATGTTCCCGGAACTTGCGCGCACCTTCTTCCAGGAACGGGCGGCGGGCACCCTCAAACCGGAACCTTTGCTTCCGCGGGAAGCCGCCCTGGCTGCCGGCCGGCGTTTCGCCCCCAACGAATTCAACATCACCCTGCACGGCGAGACCTACCATATCCGGATCACCGGCAGCGGTGCGCCCGGGGATGAGCCGCGCCCCTACTACGTGCTCGTGGATGGCGTGAGCGAAGAGGTGGTGATCGAAACCCTCGCCGAGGTGGAGGTGACGGGTGGTGTGCCCGCCACGGAGACAACCAAGGCGAAAGTGAAGGCGGCGCCCGCCAGCGCCCGGCCGCAGCCCAGTCACAAGGGGCATGTCACCACCGCCATGCCTGGCACCATCGTCGAGGTACTGGTGGATACGGGAAAGAAAGTGAAAGCGGGCGATCCCGTCCTCGTCATCGAGGCGATGAAGATGGAAAACGAAATCCAGGCCCCCGTTTCGGGAACGGTGACCAACATCTTCGTTTCCAAGGGGGATGCGGTGCGGCCCAACGAGGCGCTGATCGAAATCCAGCCGGAGTGACCGGCGATGCAGCTCGTCCTCGCCTCCTCCTCGCCCTACCGCCGGGCGCTCCTTGCCCGTCTTGGCCTTCCCTTCGAAGTCATGGCCCCACAGGTGGACGAGACGCCACTGGCGGGCGAAGCACCATGGGACACCGCCCTGCGCCTGGCGCAGCAGAAGGCGGAAGCCGTGGCCCGCCACTATCCCGGCGCGCTCATCATCGGCTCCGATCAGGTGGCGGTGCTGGATGGCAACGTGCTGGGCAAACCGGGCAACTTCGAAAACGCGAAGAAGCAGCTCATGGCGGCCGCCAACCGGCGGGTCGTCTTCCACACCGCCCTCGTTCTCCTCAATGCCGCGACGGGGCACCTTAAGCGGCGGGTCGTGCCCTTTGGCGTCAAGTTCAGGCCATTGAGCGAAAGCCAGATCGAGCGCTATCTGGCAAAGGAACAGCCCTACGATTGCGCGGGCAGCGCCAAATCCGAAGGGCTGGGGATCGTCCTCATCGAACGTTTCGAGGGCGAGGACCCGAATGCCCTGGTGGGACTTCCCCTGATCGCGCTGGTCGATATGCTAGCCGAGGAAGGCGTGTCTCTGCCCTGAAGGCGGGGACGCTGCGATGGAGCAGACGCTTCTCATCCCCTTCGTGCCCGGCCAGGCACACGGCCGCCTACTGTGGGGGACGGCCCCCGGGCGCGAGCCCTATATTGCGGTCCTCGATGCAGGAGCCCTCACGGCCCTGCCCCCTGAACCCGATGGCGCCCTGCGCGGGCTGGTGATCGTCGATGCGCCTTTCCTTTCCCACCGGGTATTGCGCCTGCGTGGCTGGGGGCTGCCCATGGTGCTGGCCTTCGGCCAGGCGCTGCCCTTGGGCGAGACGGTGTGGCTCGATGGCGTCTTCGGCCGGCTTTCCACCACGCCCCTGCCGCCGGTTGCACCGGCCCCGCCCGCGCCCCGCACTCTGTGCACCGCGGATGGCAGGCCGGTGACGTTGGCTGCCAGCGTGGGCTCGTTGGCGGCAGCCCGTCTTGCCGCGCGCAATGGTGCGGCGGCCATCGGCCTTTTCCGTTCCGAGTTCCTGTTGCCGGAGGATGCCAGCCCACCCGGGCGGGCGTTTTTCCGCCGGGAGCTTGAAGCCATCTGCGAGGCGATGGCCGGGCGGCCGGTCACGGTGAGACTGTTGGATGTGGCGCCGGACAAGCTGCCCCCTTGGCTTGGCCGCATGCCCGGTGTGCATGCCACCCTGGGTGTGCAGGGCGTGCGGCTCTACGACTGGGAGGCGGTGGCGCGGGTGGTGCGGGACGAGCTGGACGCCATCGCCGAGCTGGCAGCCCATCATCCGCTGCAGGTGCTTTTGCCCTACGTCACGCGGCGGGAGGAAGTGGAGGACTGGGCCGGGCAGATGCGACAGCGGGCTGCCCTTCCGGTGGGGACCATGCTGGAGACACCGGCGGCGGCACTGAGTGTGGATGCGCTCCTGGAAGTGGCGGATTTCGCCGCCCTGGGCTGCAACGACCTGATGCAGTGTCTTTTCGGCGCCAATCGCAGCGAGCCGGCGGTGGCGGCGCAATTCGA
Organism: Burkholderiales bacterium; assembly: GCA_023511995.1. Classification (NCBI taxonomy): domain Bacteria; kingdom Pseudomonadati; phylum Pseudomonadota; class Betaproteobacteria; order Burkholderiales; species Burkholderiales bacterium. The sequence continues at coordinate 42,821 of JAIMAL010000006.1, read as the reverse complement.
TTTCCACGCTCCCGCCCTCTACCGCTTCCTCGCCCAGGTCATCGCCCGTGCCGGCGGCAGCGAGCGGCTGCAGGTCAATGGCCTCATCAGCCAATGGCCGGGCGCGATGACCCTGCTGCTGGGCCTGGGCTTCACCCGCTTCTCGGTGGATGCGGCCCTCATTCCCTGGCTTGCGCAGGAGATCGCGGCAACGGACGCAGGCGAAGCCCGGCGCCTGACGGAGAGGGCGATGAATCTTTCCCGTTCATCCGAAGTGCGCGCGCTACTGGGTATATGAACCCACCGGCCGGCGGTCCAGCAGGGCCAGCCAGCCGCGCACGATGCGATAGACCACCCACAGGCCCGTGAGGGCGAGGAAGATCCAGGCCAGGGGCAGCAGGATCACGGTGAGGGCAAGCAGCCAGGCCACCATCAGCCACAGCAGGGCAAACCAGAAGGTGCGTGCCTGCCAGCGCAGATGGGCCATGATCCATGTGCCGCGTGCCTCGTCGCGCTTCACGTAGTTGATGATGATGGCGATGAGGGAGGGCCAACCGGTGAGAAAAGCTGTCACCACCAGGGCGGGCGTGAGCAGGCCACCCAATGCACTCAGGGCGTGCAGTGCGTACATCACATGGGTGAGGACCACCAGGCGATCGGCGGGTTCCAGCGCGGCTTCGTTCATGCCGCCAGTATACCGTGGGCGGCTTGCGGCAGGGGCATGCTTTGCGTAAGCTGCGCCGTTTCATGGACCTCTTCGATCGTCTCGCCGAAGAACGCATCACCGCTGCCATCGCGGCGGGGGAATTCGACGACCTGCCGGGTGCGGGGCAGCCTTTGCGGCTCGATGACGATGCCTTGGTTCCCGCCGAACTGCGCATGGCCTGGCGCATCCTCAAAAACGCCGGTTTCGTCCCGCCGGAGGTGGAAGCCCTGCGGGATCTCAGAGAACTCACCCGTGCCCTGGGACAGGCAGAGGAAGAGGCGGACAAACGCCGCCTCGCCCTTCGCCTGAGTCTGCTTCAGGCGCGGCTTGCCCGTCAGGGGATTGAGCTGCGGCTTCTGCCGGAATATGGGGAAAAACTCGCCGTGCGCTTCGGAGGCAGGGGGTGAGCTGGTTTTTCCTGGCCCTCACCTGCGCCGTGACGTTGGCCGCCGCCGATGCCCTGACGCAGAAATGGCTCGCGCGGCGGACGGCGCCGGAACTGGTGATGATCCGTTTCGGCCTGGCCGCGGTGTGGCTTGTGCCCTGGCTTCTGCTCCATCCCCCGACGCTGCCTGCCGTCCCCTTCTGGCTCTGGGTGGGCGCCGCCCTGCCCCTGGAGGTGTTGGCCATGGTCCTCTACGTGCTGGCCATCCGTGACAGCCCCCTTGCCCTCACCCTGCCCTACATGGCCTTCACGCCGGTGTTCGCGAGCCTCATGGGCTGGTGGTTGTTGGGCGAGACCCTTTCGCCCGAGGGATTGGCGGGTGTGCTTCTCGTCACCCTGGGCGCCTATGTCCTCAATCTGGAGCACGCCCGCATCTTCGCGCCCCGTTCGTGGCTCTCCCCCTTCGCCGCCATGCTGCGACAGCGTGCTTCGCGCCTCATGCTGGCCGTGGCAATGATCTACAGCGTGACTTCGGTATTGGGCAAGGGCGCCATGCAGTACATGGGCGGCGCGAGTTTCGGCGCTTTCTATTTCGTGCTGCTGGGCCTGCTCACGGTGCTGGTGATGGGCCTACGCGAGCCCTCCACGCTGCGGGTGTTCGTCTTTCCCGACCGCGGCGCGCTCATCGTGGGTGGTCTCATGGCCGTCATGGTGCTCACCCATTTCCTGGCGCTGGAACGCATCCAGACCGCATACATGATCGCGGTGAAGCGCTTGAGCATCCTCTTCGGCATTCTTTTCGGCGCCTTACTCTTCGGCGACCGGCGGCTTCTGCGTCATCTCCTCGCCGGCAGCGTCATGGTGGCGGGGGTCGCCCTCATTGCTTTGAGCGGGAAAGGGACATGAATCCCGGCAGGCTCTATCTCATTCCCACGCCCTTGGGGGAGGGGAAGCTCGACGAGGTGCTGCCGCGAGAGGTGCAGGCCACGGTGGCGCGGCTCACCCACTTCGTCGTGGAAGCGCCGAAATCGGCCCGGGCCTTCCTCAAGCGCGTGGGCATGCCGCAGCCGCTCGCCTCCTTAAGCCTCTTCACCCTCGACGAGCACACGCCGCAAGACACCCTCGCCGACCTGCTTGCCCCTTTACGCGCGGGCATCGATGTGGGGCTCGTGTCGGAAGCGGGCTGTCCGGCAGTGGCGGACCCCGGGGCGCAGCTGGTGCGTCTTGCCCATCGGGAAGGCATCCCCGTCGTGCCTCTGGTGGGGCCTTCGGCGCTGCTTTTGGCCCTCATGGCCTCGGGACTCAATGGCCAACGCTTCCGCTTCCACGGTTATCTGCCGGTGGCGCGGGATGCACGTCGGAAATGCCTGCGGGAGCTGGAGGCCGACTCGCGCCGGCGCGACGAGACCCAGATCTTCATCGAAACACCCTACCGCAACCGGGCCCTGCTGCAGGCCATCGTGGAAAGCTGTGCGCCGGAGACGGAACTGTGTGTGGCCCTGGCGCTCACCACCCCCAACGAGCGCATCCTCACCCGCCCGATCGCCGCCTGGCGGGCGGCAGACCCGCTGCCTGAGTGGCCGGCGGTGTTTCTCCTCTACGCCGCCCCCGGCACTTCCCCTCTGCGGCGCCGACGGGAAGGCGAGCGCCAAGGCTCCCCAACAACACAAAGCGGCTCCCGGTTTCCTTTGCCCCCTGGGAAAAGGCGGGGGTGAGGCAGGCGATCAGGGCAAACGCCTTGATCGGCCGCGTAATGGCCTTCACGTCTCGCCTTCTGGCATCTGCACTTTGCGGATTTTGTCCAGACGCAGCACGTGTTCCGTGCCGGTGGGCTCGCGCAGGCGCAGCCACTCCGCGCCGTCGCGGGTGAAGACGTCCACCGCCTGGCCGGTGAGACTGCCACCCTCCGTAAGCCAGAGGGTGATGGGGAAGCGGCGCAGCACGGCGAATTCCAGGCGCTCGTGCTCAGCGCAGGAAATGGGACGGTAATCCTTGTTCATCGCAGGCTCAGCTCCCCGTTGAGAAGCCCGAGCAGGGCCTCCCCCGCGGCACTGCCGAAACGCTTGGCCAGCCGGTCGGCGAGACTCTGCTGCGGCGTGAAATCGACGATGTTTTCCGCCTTGATGACTTCCCGCGCCACCGAGTTGACGCTGCCGTAGGCATCGGCCAGCCCCAGTTCGATGGCCTTGGCGCCGTGCCAGACAAGCCCCGTGAACATTTCCGGCGTCTCCTTCAGGCGGGCGCCCCGGCCCTTGCGCACGACGTCGATGAATTGCTGGTGGATTTCCTCGATCATGCGCTGGGCGTAGGCACGGTGCCGCGGGTTTTCCGGGGAGAAGGGATCGAGGAAGGCCTTGTTCTCCCCCGCCGTGAGCAGCCGTCTTTCCACACCCAGCTTGTCCATGGTGCCGGTGAAGCCGAAGCCGTTGATGAGCACGCCGATGGAGCCGATCAGGGAAGCTTTGTCCACATAGATGCGGTCGGCCGCCACGGCCACGTAATAGCCGCCGGAGGCGCACAGGTCGTCCACCACCGCGTAGAGGGGGATGTGGGGATACTGGGCGCGCAGGCGGCGGATTTCGTCATTGATCTGGCCCGCCTGCACCGGGCTGCCGCCCGGACTGTTGATGCGCAGGATGACCCCCTGGGTGTGCTTGTCCTTGAAGGCTTTGTTGAGTCCCTCGATGATGCGCTCGGCACTGGCGGGCGCGCCAGGGGCGATGATGCCCTGCAGGTCCACCAGGGCCGTGTGTTTGCGACCCGCCGCCGGCAGCTCCGAAGGCGTGAGCCAACCCAGGTAGGCGGCCAGAAGGAGGAACAGGTAGAGAAACCCCAGGCTTTTGAAAAAAATCCCCCAGCGCCGGGCGCGGCGCTGTTCCGTCACCGCTGCCAGGGCGATTTTTTCCAGTGTCTGTCTTTCCCAGCTTTCACCTTCCGCCATGTCACGCTTCCTCCCTTACGAAAACCTCGCCGTCGATTTCCACCACCTCCAGAGGAATGAGGCCCCGGCCCTTGCAGGGTCCCCCCATGCAGGCGCCGGATTCCGGGGCATAGAGGGCGCCGTGGGTGGAACAGACGAAATAGAGACCGGATTCATCGAAGAACTCCCCCTCGCGGAAATCCAGTTCCACGGGCACATGGGCGCATTGGTTGAGATAGGCCCGGCACACGCCCTCGAAGCGTACCACGAAGGCGGGCTTTTCCTCGCCCTGGTGGCGGATGCGGAAACGCACCCCACGGCCCCCCTCCTCCAGATCCCAACTGGAACAGATCAGGCGTAACGTTCCAACCATGCCTGCAATTCCTCCACACTGTCCACACAGGCCAGCGGCGCCTGGGCCACGAGGTCTTCCTTTTTATGGGCGCCGTAGCTCACTGCCAGGGCCGCCACACCGGCATTGCGGGCCATCAGCAGGTCGTGGCTCGTATCGCCGACCATGAGGGTGCGGGAAGGGGTCACGCCTAGTTCGTCCATCAATTCCTCCAGCATCTGGGGATGGGGCTTGGAAAAACACTCATCGGCGCAGCGGGTGGCGTGAAAGCAGGGGGAAAGCGCCGTATGGCGCAGCACCCGCTCCAGCCCCTGGCGGCTTTTGCCGGTGGCCACACCGAGGAGATAGCCGTTGGCGTGCAGCCGGCGCACCAGGGCCGCCGCGCCGGGGAAGAGGGGAATGTCCCCATCCCGTCCCAGGTAGTGGTAACGGTAACGGGCCACGAGGTGCGGATGCGCATCGGGATTCAGCGTCGGAAAAAGCTGGCTTAAGGCCTCGGTGAGCCCCAGGCCGATGATCTGCCGGCAGGCGGCTTCGGGCGGGGGCGCAAGCCCACAATCCACCGCCGCCTGCCTGATGCAGGAGACGATGACGCCCGCCGAATCCATGAGCGTCCCGTCCCAGTCGAACACGATGAGGTCGAATCGTCTTGCCATGGGTAATAAGACCTACCTATTGCGTGCGCGCCCTCTCGTTTTTCAGGCGGGCGAGAAACGCCTCCCAGGCGGCGGGGAGGGGCGCTTCCCAGCTCACCCTGTCACCCGTCACCGGATGGGCGAAGGCCACCCGCCGGGCATGGAGGAACATGCCCTTCACCCCCTCTTTGGCGAGCCGCTTGTTCAAGGGGAAGTCCCCGTATTTCTCGTCGCCCACGATGGGGTGACCGAGATGGGCGAGGTGAACCCGGATCTGATGGGTGCGCCCGGTCTTGAGTTCCGCCTCCAGCAGGCTGTAGTCATCGAAGCGTTCCACCAGGGTGAGCACGGTATGGGCAGCCTGGCCCGTTTCGGTCACGCTGACGCGCCGCTCCCCGCTTTCCGTCACGTATTTGGCGAGGGGCAGTCGCACATGCTGGCGGGCATGGGGGAAACGCCCCTTGACCAGGGCCAGGTAGTGTTTCTCCACCTTTCCTTCCCGCAACAGGGCGTGCAGGCGCACCAAGGCGGAGCGTTTCTTCGCCAGCAGCAAGACGCCCGAAGTGTCTTTGTCCAGACGGTGGACGAGTTCCAGGAAGCGCAGCTCGGGGCGCGCCTGCCGCAACTGTTCGATGAGGCCATGGGAAACCCCACTGCCCCCATGGACGGCGAATCCCGCCGGTTTGTCCACCACGAGGAGCGCCTCATCCTCGTAGAGCACCCGCCCTCTGAAGGGGCTGGCGCGGCCGGCCTCCCGGACGGCGCGAGTGAGGGGCGGAAGGCGCAGCCGCTCGCCAGGGGTGAGGCGATGGGCGGCCGTCACCCGTCGGCTGTCCACCCGCACCTCGCCGGTGCGCAGGATGCGGTAGATGTGGCTTTTGGGGACACCTTTGAGCTCCCGCAGCAGGAAATTGTCGATGCGCTGGCCGGCGGCCTCCTCGCCGATTTCCAGCCAGATGACGGATTCTTTGCTTAACTCTTTCATTTTCAATATACTGTTGCTTCCGGCCTTGGCTCCTCCGCCGCCAGAGCGGCTCCGGGCGAGCGGCCGGACGGGTCATCCGGTCCCCGACAAGCGGCGATGGCGGTGTGCTTTGAGTGAAAGCGCCCGGCACCCCTGACCGGCGTCGCCCAGCAGGCGGTTAACTCGCTCACCGCCGCGACAAAAGCAGCGATAGTACTTGAAATTGCGCGCTCAGAGCACATGGGATTCCGCCGACGCGCATGGCGCGCCGGCCCCAATTTACGGTGATGAAAGGCATGACGTCAGCGGCCCGGGTCCACGGCTGACCCGCTGCCGGTGCGTTGAAGATGCATCCCATCGCCAAAGTTTCAACCAGACCCATTCGATGCCCCTCGACGAGACCGGATTTCCACCCACCTCCGCCGTTTGAGCAGCCATCGCCCATCCCCGGGATGGGCGCGGTCTGGCCTTCCCGTGTCCTGAGCGCGGGAGACCACACAGATGAAACGCATGTTGTTCAACGCCACGCAGGCCGAGGAACTGCGTGTGGCCATCGTCGACGGTCAGAAGCTCATTGATCTCGACATCGAATCCTCAGCCAAGGAACAGCGCAAGTCCAACATCTACAAAGGGGTCATCACCCGCATCGAACCCAGTCTCGAAGCCTGCTTCGTGGATTATGGGGCGGAGCGGCATGGCTTCCTGCCCTTCAAGGAAATCGCCCGCAGCTATTTCCGCGAAGGGGCAACGGTGGGCCGGGCCAGCATCCAGGACGCGGTCAAGGAAGGCCAGGAACTCATCGTCCAGGTGGAAAAGGACGAGCGCGGCAGCAAGGGGGCGGCCCTCACCACCTTCATCAGTCTGGCCGGCCGCTATCTCGTGCTCATGCCCAACAACCCGCGCGGTGGCGGGGTCTCCCGCCGCATCGAGGGGGAGGAAAGGGACGAGCTGCGCGAGACCATGTCCAAGCTGGACGTGCCGCCGGGCATGAGCATCATCGCCCGCACGGCGGGCATCGGCCGCACGGTCGAGGAACTGCAGTGGGACCTCAACTATCTCCTGCAACTTTGGCGCGCCATCGAGGCGGCAGCGGCCAGCCAGTCCGGCCCCTTCCTCATCTACCAGGAAGGCAGCCTGGTCATTCGCGCCATCCGCGACCTTTTCCAACCGGACATCGGCGAAATCCTCATCGATACCGAGGACATCTACGAGCAGGCGCGACAGTTCATGAGTCACGTCATGCCGCAGAATGTCAACAAGATCAAGCTCTATCGGGATGACGTTCCCCTTTTCTCCCGCTTCCAGATCGAGCACCAGATCGAATCCGCCTATGCGCGTTCGGTCACCCTGCCCTCCGGCGGTTCCATCGTCATCGATCACACCGAGGCCCTCACCGCCATCGATGTGAACTCCGCCCGCGCCACCAAGGGCGCGGACATCGAGGAGACGGCCTTCCGCACCAATCTGGAGGCCGCCGACGAGATCGCCCGTCAGTTGCGGCTGCGTGACCTGGGGGGCCTCATCGTCATCGACTTCATCGACATGGAGAGCCAGCGCAACCAGCGGGAAGTGGAAAAACGCCTGGCCGATGCCCTCCATCTCGACCGGGCGCGGGTGCAGATGGGCAAGATTTCCCGCTTTGGCCTCCTGGAACTGTCGCGCCAGCGCCTGCAGCCCTCCCTCGGTGAAACCAGCCATGTGGTCTGTCCCCGCTGCAACGGCACCGGGCATATCCGCGGCGCCGAATCCACCGCCCTGCACATCCTGCGCCTGATCCAGGAAGAGGCCATGAAGGAACACACGGCAGCGGTGCATGCCCAGATTCCGGTGGACGTGGCCACCTATCTCCTCAACGAAAAGCGCGCCGACATCTGGAAGATCGAGGCCCGCTTCAAGGTGAGCGTGGTGCTCATCCCCAACGTGCACCTGCAGACGCCCCATTTCACCGTGCAGCGGCTGAAGGCCGACGAGGTGGCCGCCATCGACCGTCGCAGTTACGAGCTGGTGGAGGCGCCGGCGGAAGTCACCGAGCCGGAAGTGCCGGAGCCGCCCAAGCCGCGGCAGGTGGCCGCAGTGCGCGACATCACCCCGGCCCAGCCGGCGCCGGTGGTGGCGGAGAAGGCCCCGGAAAAGGAAGAGAAGAAGGAAGCCTGGCTGTCCAAGGTGGCGGGCTGGTTTGCCGGCCTCTTCGGTGGCGAGAAAAAAGAGGCGGAAGCCCCGGCGGTACCGCGCCGCACCCCTGCCCGTGGGGAACGGGGCGAGCGTCGGGGACGGGGTCGGGGTCGTGACCGTCACCGCAGCGATCGGGGAGAGGCTCGTGCGGTGGTTTCGGCCGAGGGCCGCAGCGAAGCGCCACCCCAGGCACGCCCGGAGCAGGCGCCCCCCCGCTCCTCCCCGCCGACCGAAGCCCAGGAGCGCATGACGGAACGCGTGGGGGAGCGTGGCGGCCGGCGTGGGCGTCGGGGCCGGGGCCGCGGTGAGCGCCGCGAAGGGGCCGCGGCGGCCCCTGCCGAGACAAAAGCGCCAGAGGCGACAGCCGTTGAAACCGCGACGGGAAGCCCCCCTGCTCCTGCAGAAGGGGAGCGGGGCAATGGCCGGCGGGAGCGCGGCCGCGAACGGCAACGGGAGGCGCCGCGCGCGCCCGTGATCGAGTGCATCATCGAGGATGCCGCCGAAAGCCGCGCCGCGAAGGGCGCTGCCGCCACCCCCGGGGAAGCCCCGGCGCCGGTGCCGGTGAGCGCGCAAAGCGAACTGCCCTTCGCGCTCCCAGAGGCGGCGCCGGCACCGGTGAAGGTGACGGAAACGCCGCCAGCGCCCCGCCTTGAGCCCGTGGATCTCGAGGCGGCGGGTCTGGTGATGATCGAAACCCGTCCCGAGGCCGTGGCCGCGGTGAAGGCCCAACTCGTCGAGGAACCCCCCAAACCACGCGGCCCCCGTCCCAAACCGGCCTGGGCGCAACCGCCCGCGCCGGTGAGCAATGAGCCCCTCACCCAGGTGGAAACCCGGCGCGACGCGTAGGCGCCGAAAAACGCCGTGCCCTCTATGGCACGGCGTTTTTCTTTACTGTTCTTCGCCCCGTCTGCCGGGGCCGAAATGGCGCCGGCGGATGTGTTCGAGGAGTCCGCGGCTGGCGTCCTCCACCATGTCCAGCACCTGCTCGAAGCCGGCCGGACCGCCGTAGTAGGGATCGGGCACCTCGCGCTCGCGGAAATTGCGCGCGTATTCCATGAACAGCGAAAGCTTATGGGCATGCGTCTGCGGACACAGGCGCACAAGATGCTCGAGGTTGTCCATGTCCATCGCCAGCACATAGTCGAAGCGCTCGAAATCCCGCTCGCTCACCTGGCGTCCGCGCAGATGGTCCATGCGATACCCGCGCCGCAGGCCGGCAGCGCGCGCCCGGGCATCCGGGGGTTGGCCAATGTGGTAATCATGGGTGCCGGCGGAATCCACCTCCACATGGTGATGCAAACCGGCTTCCTCGAGATGGGCACGGAATACCGCCTCCGCGGTTGGGGAGCGACAGATGTTGCCCATGCAGACGAAGAGCACGGAGACCTTCTTTTTCCCGTTCATGGTTTCAGGATTTCCCGGCAACACGGCGGGCGGGGGGCGCATCGATGGGGTCGTGCTCCAACACGCCGAACAGATGTTCCTTGAGCAGCTTGAGGCGGTCCCGCAGCTCCGCCGCCTTCTCGAATTCCAGATTGCGCGCCGCCTCCAGCATTTCCTTTTCCAGGCGTTTGATTTCGCGGGTGAGCTCTTTCTCGCTGAGATGGGCGTAGCCGGCGGCGGCTTCGGCGGCAAGGAGCCTTTCCTGCGCCTCCTCGTAGTCGTACACCCCCTCGATGATGTCCTTGATCCGCTTCACCACGCCGCGCGGGGTAATGCCGTGGGCCTTGTTGTAGGCGATCTGTTTGGCCCGCCGCCGTTCGGTTTCATCGATCGCCCGACGCATGGAGTCGGTGATGGTGTCGGCGTAGAGGATGGCCTTGCCGTGGATGTGACGCGCGGCGCGGCCAATGGTCTGGATGAGGGAGCGCTCCGAGCGCAGAAAGCCTTCCTTGTCCGCATCCAGAATGGCAACCAGGGAGACTTCCGGGATGTCCAGCCCCTCGCGCAGCAGATTGATGCCCACCAGCACGTCGAACTCGCCCAGTCGCAGGTCGCGGATGATCTCCACCCTTTCCACGGTGTCGATGTCCGAGTGCAGATAACGGACGCGCACGCCGTGGTCGGCGAGGTAATCTGTGAGGTCCTCGGCCATGCGCTTGGTGAGGGTGGTGACCAACACGCGCTCGTTGGCCGCGGCCCTGGCCTTCACCTCCGACAGCAGATCGTCCACCTGGGTGGAGGCGGGTCGCACCTCCACCTCCGGATCCACCAGTCCGGTGGGGCGCACCACCTGCTCCACCACCTGCGCGGCATGCCTTGCCTCGTATTCGGCCGGCGTGGCGGAGACGAAGATGGTTTGCGGCATGAGTTTTTCGAACTCATCGAAGCGCAGGGGCCGGTTGTCGAGGGCGGAGGGCAGGCGGAAGCCGTACTCCACCAGGTTCTCCTTGCGCGCGCGGTCACCCCGGTACATGCCGCCGAGCTGGGGAATGGTCACGTGGGACTCGTCGATGAACATGATGGCATCCCGCGGCAGATAATCGATGAGCGTGGGCGGCGGCTCACCCGGCTGGCGGCCGGAGAGATGGCGCGAGTAGTTCTCGATGCCCTTGCAGAAACCCAGCTCGTTCAGCATTTCCAGATCGAAACGGGTCCGTTCGGCGATGCGCTGGGCCTCCACGAGTTTGCCCTGGCTCTGAAACCAGGCGATGCGTTCGGCAAGCTCTGCCTTGATGGCTTCGATGGCGCGTAGGGTGGTGGCGCGGGGCGTCACGTAGTGGCTGGAAGGATAGACGGTGAAGCGCGGCACCTTCTGCACGATGTGGCCGGTCAGGGGATCGAACAGCGAAATGCTCTCGATCTCGTCATCGAACAGGGACAGCCGCACTGCCAGTTCCGCATGCTCGGCGGGGAAGATGTCCAGCACATCACCCCGCACCCGATAGACGCCGCGGCGGAATTCCGTTTCGTTGCGCTCATACTGCATCTCGGTGAGACGGCGGATGGCATCCCGCTGGGAGAGTTTCTCCCCCTGGCGCAGATGCAGGATCATGGCGTGGTAGTCCACCGGGTCGCCGATCCCGTAGATGGCCGATACCGTGGCCACGATCACCGTGTCCCGCCGCTCCAGCAGCGCCTTCGTCGCCGACAGGCGCATCTGTTCGATGTGCTCGTTGATGGAGGAATCCTTCTCGATATAGAGATCCCGCGCCGGGACGTAGGCCTCGGGCTGGTAGTAGTCGTAGTAGGAGACGAAATACTCCACCGCGTTTTCCGGGAAGAACTCGCGAAACTCGGAATAGAGCTGAGCGGCGAGGGTTTTGTTGGGCGCCATGACGATGGCCGGTCGCCCCAGACGGGCGATCACGTTGGCCATGGTGTAGGTCTTGCCTGACCCCGTCACCCCGAGCAGGGTCTGGAAGGCAAGACCGTCGCGCACGCCCTCCACCAGTTGCTCGATGGCCGCGGGCTGATCCCCCGCCGGCGGGAATGTCTGGTTAAGCTTGAACGGGCTATTGGGGAAAGTGACGATCAAGGGTAGAATCGCTGATTTTGCAACGCGTGAGAATTCTAGCACGGGCGCCCCTCCGCCCCGCGGGCAAGGGTTCGGTAGATGCCCCTGCAGAGCACAGGAAAGCAGAAGGTGGAACTCGCAAGACGTGTACAGGCGATCAAGCCCTCCCCCACCCTCGCCGTGACGGCGCTCGCGGCGAGCCTCAAAGCCAGCGGCCGCGACATCATCGGTCTGGGTGCCGGTGAACCCGACTTCGACACGCCGGAACACATCAAGGCCGCCGCCATCGAGGCCATCCACAGGGGTTTCACCAAATACACCGCGGTGGACGGCACGCCCTCGCTCAAACAAGCCATCATCAATAAATTCCGCCGGGATAACGGCCTGGAATACGGCCCCCGGCAGATTCTCGTTTCATGTGGTGGCAAGCAGAGCTTTTACAACCTGGTGCAGGCGCTCATCAATCCGGGCGACGAGGTGGTGATTCCTGCGCCCTATTGGGTGTCCTATCCGGACATCGTGCTCCTCGCCGACGGCAAGCCCGTGTTCGTCGAGGCGGGCATCGAACAGGGGTTCAAGATCACCCCCGCCCAACTGGAGGCGGCACTCACCCCCCGCACGAGACTCGTGGTGATCAACAGTCCCAGCAACCCCAGCGGCGCTGTGTACGGGCTCGATGAACTGAAGGCTTTGGGGGAAGTGCTGAAGGCGCACCCGCGCGTGATCATCGCCACCGATGACATGTACGAGCACATCCGCCTCACCGATGCGCCCTTCGTCAACATCCTCAACGCCTGCCCCGAGCTTTACGACCGCACCCTGGTGCTCAACGGCGTGTCCAAGGCCTATGCCATGACCGGCTGGCGCATCGGTTATGCGGCAGGACCGGAACCCGTCATCACCGCGATGACCAACGTCCAGTCCCAGAGCACTTCCAACCCCACCTCCATCTCCCAGGTGGCGGCGGAAGCGGCGCTAAATGGCGACCAGGCCTGCATCCGACCCATGGTCGAGGCCTTCCGCGAGCGCCACCGCTTCGTGGTGGAGGCCCTCAATCGGATGCCCGGTGTGAAATGCCTGCCTTCCGGCGGCGCCTTCTATGCCTTCCCCGATTTTCGCCAGGCGATCCGCAACCTGCACGACAGGGGGGTCATTGCCGAACCCACCGACATCGCCCTCAGCAGCTATCTGTTGGAAAAGGCCGGGGTGGCGGTGGTGCCGGGTTCGGCCTTCGGTCTCGAGGGCTACCTCCGTCTTTCCTTCGCCACCTCGCTACAAAACCTCGAGCAGGCGTTGACACGCATCGGCAGGGCGCTCGCCCACTGAGCGCCTGCGCGGGGGGCAGCGGGCAGGCCCCTAGCGCAGGAGTTTGTCCAGTGCCTCGCCGGCCTTGGCGCCCACCGTCGTGCCAAGACCCGGGCCCAGCAAACCGGTGCCCACGGCCGCACCAGCCAGGGCCGCGCGGTTGGGGAAGAGCACGGGATCATCAAGGGTCCCGCCCACTTCCAGGGGTACGCTCACCAGACTGGCCGTTCCCTTCATCTCCACTTTGGCGCGACCGGAAAGCTTGCGGCTGGGCAGGATGTCGAGTTCCCCGTTCGCCTGCAGAAGGCCAGAGGCGATGCGCAGCTCGCGCAGGGCAATGTGGCGACCGGTGATGTTGAGAAGGCCCGTGAACTCGTTGAAGCTCGTCTGACCGCCGCGGGTACCCTGGCCAGCGAGGGCGCGCACGGCGCCGGCTAGATCGAAGCCGGAGAGCACGCCGCGCTTCACCTCGAAGCGGAAGCTGGCGCGCAGGCTGTCGGCAAGGTGCCCGGCATCGGCTGAAGCCAGCGCGAAGCGGCCGCTGCCATAGATTAGCCCGCTTAGCCCCGTCGAGGGACTCACCAGGCGCACAAGGGGGCCGATTTCCACCTCCGCCACCTTCGCCTCCCCCTTTATCCGCACGCCCTCCTGCCAGGCCACATTGCCGTTCAAACGGAGATCCCCGCCGTAGAGTCTGCCATCTAGCGCAAGTTCGAGCCTGTCACCCTCAAGTCGCCCTGTGCCGCGCAGATCGTCGAAACGCAGGGCGGGTTTTGCCGGCAGAGTCCAGTTGTGTCCGGCAAGCGTCAGGTCGTAGTGCTCCCCTTGTGGGGTGAGCACGATGGTCAGGCTTTGGTCGGCCTGCCCCGCCTCCACACGGTTGGGACCTCTCGCATCGAAGTCCGCAGCAAGGCGCAAAGGGCCCCATTGCCAGTCACCCATCACGAGTCTGGCATTGCTGATCTCCAGCCGGCGCAAGGCAACCTGCGGTGGCGTTGCCTTTTGCCGGGCAAAGCGGCTTAACCGGCTTAGGAGCGCGCGGTCCACCACCACCCCGTCCACTTCCACCCGCCGCAACACCTTCACCGGTGCCGTAAGCGTCCACGGATCGGGATAGACGCGCACGCTGCCAATATGAACCTCCTGGGCAGTGCCGATGCGGATATCCTCCACCGCCGCCACCGGCACCGGCAGCAGCCGCACCTTCAGCGCGCCGATCGTCACCGGCTCGCCCAGTCCTTCGCCGGCGAGTTTTTCCAGGGTGGGGATATAGCTCTTCAGCGGAAGGACAAGGGGCAACGCGAAGGCAATCAGGAGCAATGCCAGGAGGACGACGGCAAGGACTTTGATGGCTCTCATGGCGGCAGGGAAACGCTTCGCGTGTTGACCGCAACGGGTGAACTGGCTATTATACGCGGCTTCTTGCGCGGGCCTTTTCCCTTCCGGCGTAGCTCAGCGGTAGAGCAGCGGACTGTTAATCCGTTGGTCGTTGGTTCGATCCCAACCGCCGGAGCCAGATTCGAAGCCTCGCCCAGACCGCGCCTGGTTGCGGGGCTTTCATGTTTTTGCACACCTCCGCCGTGCCGTTGCCCTTGGAGAGAATCCCGCCCACGATGCCCAGGAAATCCGTAAAAAGGGGGCGCCTGGGAAACCTCGGGCAAGGTCTCGGATGATATGCCTTTCACAGGGTCTGCCGGATGGCCAGCACGGCTTGGTTGCGCAGCGCCTTGAGGGTGCCCAGCAGTTGTTCGGGGATCACGATGTCGCCGGCGCGGGGTTTGTCAGCGTAGATCAGGCCCACCGGTTTCCCCTTCACCACCACCGGGAAGATGACGAAGGTCTTGGCGCTTACCGCCTGCCGGTACCAGGTGGGAATGCGCGCCGCAATTTTCGGATCGTCGATGTCGGTGATCAGGATGTCCACGTTTTTCTCCAGGGCGACGTGGAAGACGTCCGGCATTGAGGCGATGGGGAAGCGGAAGCTGCGGGCGAGCGCCTGTACGCCCTCACCGAAACCGAACTTGCCCTGCATCACGTTCTCCCGCCCTTCCCGCACACAGAACAGCACGCGGTGAAAGCCCATGCCGCTATACATGGTCTCCAGGATCATGCGCAGGATGTCGTTGAGGCTGAGCGCCTCATTGACGAGGGAATTGCTGATCTCCTGCAGGCCCGCCAGCAATGCTCGCTGGGATTCTTCCGGTGTCGGTCCCCTGCCCTCCGGATGCGCAGGATGCACCACATCGCCGGCCTGAACATTGAGCACGGTGTCGGCGAGTTCAGCGGTGGCCTCCTCCTGCGGCGTCGTCGGATTGGGTTGCCCCAGCCATTGGCGGGCATCCCGGGCGAAGGCACTGTTGCCGAAGTTGCCATTGACGGCTCCGGAAAACTGCGTCACCTCCTTGAGGGAACGCGTCACCACTTCCGCCAGGTGGCGGGCATTGAGGCTGATGCTGTCGCCGAAACGTTGGGAGAGTCGTTCGATCTCCGCCCCCCGCGTCTCCGGCCTGCCCTCGGCGATGACGGCCGCAAGCTCGTTGGCGAAAGCCGCCAGCACCCGCAGCCGCTCCGTCGGGTTGGCCGCCTTGTGTACGCGGCCCGCCGGCAGTTTGTGCATGGCGCGGATGATGGTTTCCGGCAGGCCCCAAGTTCTGGCAATGCCCATGCCCAGTTCTTCGAAGGAAAGACCCAGCACCTCAATGGCGGCGCTGTCCTCGTCGAGCTTCTGGCTCGTCATGCGGCTGCGGATGGCCTCGGCCTCCTCCGGAAAATAAAAAAGGCAGAGCATGCGTCCCAGATGATGGAACATGGCACAGATGAAGGCTTCCTCGCCATCGCGCACCCCGGCCTTGCCCGCCATTTCCCGCGCCACCATGCCGGAAAACAGCACGCGCACGAATTCCTCCTTGAGCTGCGCCGCCTGGGTCTTGTTCTGCAGGTTCTCGAAGAGCACCAGACTCATGGCGAGATTGCGCACCGCGCTGAAACCCAGAATGACCACGACCCGGGAAACGGTGCTGATGTTGCCGCCGCCGTAGTTGTAGAAGGACACCGAGTTGACCAGCTTGAGCAGTTTGTTGGTGAGGCCGAAGTCTTTCAGGATGGCATTGGAAAGCTGGGAGACGCTGTCGGTGTCGGAGGCGGCGATGCGGTTGATGGTGGAGATCGCCTCCGAAAGCGCGGGGAAATCGCTCTTCAAGCGCATGCGGCGCAGGAGGAATTCCAGAGTGCTTTGCCGCGCCCCGCCGGCCAGTGCCGCTGTCGGGGCCGGCTGCAGATAGGCTTCCAGCGCCTGGCGCATCTGCAGCGCATCGGCAAAACGCGCCGCCGGTTCCCGGGCAAGGGCCTTGCCCACGATGTCATCGAGGCGCTCATCGATGCCGGGTTTCACCGCCGACGGCACACGGCTGATCCCGGCGGCGGCCTGCTTGAGAATTTCGTTGAGGTCAACACCCCGGATGGCCGGCTCTCCGGTGAGCATTTCGTAGAGGATCAGGCCCACCGCATAGAGATCGGAACGGACATCCCATACGCCGCCCGCCAAGTATTCGGGCGCCATGTAGGCGGGCGTGCCCAGGAGGCCGCCCTCCGGCGCGCCCGCACCGGCAATGGGGCTGGCGATGCCAAAATCCATCACCCGCGCCAGGCCCTGGGCATCCAGCAGAATGTTGGAGGGTTTGAGGTCCCGGTGGACGATTCCCTGGGCATGGGCGGAGGCGATGGCATCTAGCACCTGAAGGGTGATTTCCGCAGCGCGTGCCGCGGGCAGCGGACCCTCCTCACGGAGCACCTGCGCCAGGGTGCGGCCCTCCACGTATTCGAAGACGAGATAGGGCTGGCCGGCGTGCTCTCCTGCATCATAGAGGGGGATGATGTGGGGGTGGCTTAAGCGACTCGCGAGGCGCGCCTCCTTGAGCAGGCTTTCGGTGCGAGTGATGCGGTCAGCCCCGGCAAAGGAGACGGTCTTGATGGCCACCTGGCGGTCGAGATGGGGATCGTGGGCAAGCCACACCTCGCTTTGGCTGCCGCGCCCCAGAAGGCGGATGGGCTTGAACCGCCCGATGGCTTGGGGTGGGGTGAAGACAGCGGAGGATGACAGGCCCATGGGAGTGGTGGTCGCTCGCGTTTTCCCCCCTTTATCGGCGGCGGCGCCCGCGGCTTGAGGGCGCCCTTTCAGGCGAGAATGTCCACCGGCGTGCCCACGGCCACCCGATCGAAGAGCTCGATGATGTCGCGGTTCCGCATGCGGATGCAGCCACGGGAGCCGGGTACCCCCATGGGCACCTCGTCCGGGCTACCGTGGATGTAGATGTAGCGGCGCATGGTGTCCACCTCGCCCAAGCGGTTGAACCCGGGTTCACAACCGGACAGCCAGAGGATGCGGGTCAAAATCCAATCGCGGCCGGGATGGCGCGCCGCAAGTTCCGGCGTGTAGATTTCGCCGGTGGGGCGGCGGCGGACGAAGACGGTGTTTTCCGGCGCCCCGGCGCCGATCTTGGCACGGATGATGTGCCGGCCCCGCGGTGTACAGAAACTACCCCGCTCCTCCCCCGGGCCATTGGCCGCGGTGGAGACCTCATAATGGGCCACCACCCGTCCGGCATCGTCGAGGAGTTCCAGGGTCTGGGTCGGCAGGTGAACCCTAATCCTCATCGGCCACCGCCTTTCGGCGCCGCTCGGCGAAGAAACGGGACAGCAGCTCGCCACAGCGCTCGGCGAGCACGCCTTCGGTCACCCGGGTGTGGTGATTGAGGCGACGCTCGGCGAAGAGATCGATCACGCTGCCCTGGGCACCGGTCTTGGGATCGCGCGCGCCGTAGACAAGGCGCGCAATACGCGCATGCAGAATGGCCCCGGCGCACATGGCACAGGGCTCCAGGGTCACGTAAAGGGCGCAGCCCATAAGCCGGTAGTTGTTAAGCCTTGCTGCCGCCTCGCGCAGGGCGACGATCTCGGCATGGGCGGTGGGATCATGGGTGGAGATGGGGCGATTGAAGCCTCTGCCCACGATTCTTCCCTCGCAGACGACGATGGCCCCCACCGGCACCTCGCCCGCCTCGTAGGCACGCAGGGCCTCATCAATGGCCTCGCGCATGAAAATCTCGTCCTGGGGCTCAATCGGCCCGCCGCCAGCCTTTTCCATGAGGCACCACCTCGTACTTCGCCCATTGCGCAAATTCCTTGCGGGGCATCACGCCACTGTCGCGCGCCCGGCTTCCCGCGACGACCTTGTAGATGACCTGATCCCGCGCCGGATCACCGGTGTGGCTGGCATCCACCACCTCGCGTACCTCCCAGTCGTCCCCCACAGCGCCATTGCTGTAGGCGTGGCCGACCCGGATGTCGCCAGGCGCCAGGTGTCGCGCTGCCGCCCGCCCCGTGGCCAGGGCATAGATGCGCAGCAGGTCCTCTTCACTCACGTCCACCACGGTATCCAACTGGCTCAGGGCATAGACAAAATCCTCATGTTCGATGGGACGATAGGCCATCTCCTCCATTTCCTTCGTAGCGGGCCGCGGGACCAAGGCGGCAGGATAGCGGCGCCAGGCAAAGGGATAGTTGAACAGCAGGGCAATGGCAAACAGCCACAGCACATTGAGCATGACCGGCGTGAGCACGAAGTGGTAGCCCAGGGCACTGACGGGCGGCCCGCCAATGACAGCGGCCAGGGCCGTGGCGCCCCCGGGCGGATGGATGCAGCGCAGGTAATACATGGCCGTCACCGACAGACCCACGGCAAGACCGGCGGCCAGAACCACGGAGCCCACGTGGCGGGCGCAGAAGACACCGATGACGGCGGCGATGAAATGGCTTGCCACCAGGGCCCAGGGTTGCGACAGCGGACCATGGGGCACGGCGAAGAGGAGCACGGCGGATGAGCCCATGGAAGTGGTGAGGATCACCGCCGCCTCCTGCCCCAGAAAGAAACGAGTCAGCAAATACGTCCCGGCGATACCGAGGAAGGCCCCCAGGCCGGAAAGGAGTTTTTCCCGGTGGCTCGCCTGCCCCGGACTGATCCCGAGCCAGGTGGCAAGGCGGTCTTTCAGGGAATCGTCATTATTCATTGCGGTGAAACGGTGGCATCCAGGCGGCAGACACTGCACGCGGTGGCGCGGGCGGTGGCGAGCGCCTGCGCCAGTTGGTGCACGGCAAGCGCATACTGGAAACTGCGATTGTAACGGGTGATGACGTAATAGTTCTGGAAGGCAAGCCAGAATTCCGGCCCCTGCGTCGTATCCAGCCGGATGAGCATGGCTTCCAGCGTCTCCGGTAGGCTCTCCTTAAGGCTCACGCCCCGCGCCCGCCATTCGCTTAACGGGCGGCGCGCGCTCCACCCCGTGTTGGCGAGCTCGCGGGTCGCCTCCCCCGCCACTTCCACCGGGTAGGCGACGGGTGCGCCCGGCTGCCAGCCGAAGGCGTGCAGGTAGTGGGCGACGGCGCCGATGGCATCGATGGGATTGCGCCAAAGATCGGCATGGCCGTCACCATCGAAATCCACCCCGTATTTGCGGCAACTGCTGGGCATGAACTGGCCGATGCCCATCGCCCCCGCATAGGAACCCTTCACCGCCAGGGTGTCGAGACCCTGCTCCCGGGCAAGCAGCAGGAACTCCACCAGCTCGCGCCGGAAATAATCCGCGCGGGGGGGATAGTCCACCGCCAGGGTGGTGAGGGCATCCAACACCCGGTAGCCGCCGGTATGACGGCCATAATGGGTTTCGACGCCGATGATGGCAACGATCACCGCTTCCGGCACGCCATAGGTCTGCCGGGCCCGCGTGAGCGCTTCGGCATGGGCATCCCAGAACGCCAGCCCGCCACTGATGCGGCGTTCGTTGACGAAAAGGGGACGGTACTGGTCCCAGGGTTTGGCCTCGGCAGGCAGCGAAATGGCGCGCACGATCTGGGGCCGGAGGATCACCTGGCGGAAGAGGCGGTCCAGGTCTTCCGGGGCAAGGGACGTTTCCGCGGCCAGGGACTGGATGAAGGGCGCGTACTGGGGACGTGCCGCGAAGGGCTCGCCCGCCTCCACCCCGCCTCGCCCATCGGCCACGAGGCTAAAGGACAAGAGGAGCAGCCCGAGCACCCGCCTCATTGGCTCTCCCGTCTGCCCACGCCCTCAAGCAACGCGTCCAGCCAGCGATCCGGCAGCAGGCGGCGCGCATACCAGAACAAAGCCGCGGGAAAGGTGACGCGGTAGCGCGTTTTCGGCCGCCGCGCCTGCAATGCCCGCAGCACGGCGGCAAGCACCGCCTCCGGCGGCAGCGTGAAGGGGGCGGCGGGGCCCGGTCGGGTGAGCCGGCGTTCCATGGCCTCGTAGCGTTCCCGGTGGACACTTTTCGCCTTGTCGATGTGGCGCTGATAGGCGGCGAAGGCGTTGGCGCGGAAACGGCTTTCGATGGGACCGGGTTCGATGAGCACGACATCGATGCCGCTGCCGGCAAGCTCCAGGCGCAGGGTGTCGCTGATGCCTTCCAAAGCATATTTGGAGGCGGTGTAGGCGCCCCGGTAAGGTAGCGCCACATAGCCCAGCAGGGAGCTCACCTGGAGGATACGGCCATGGCCCTGGCGGCGCATGACGGGGATGATGCGGTTGGTGAGTTCCACGGTACCGAAGAAATTGGTTTCGAACTGCTCCCGCAGCACCTCACGGCGCAAATCCTCTACCGCGCCCGGCTGCCCGTAGGCGCCATTGTTGCACAGGGCGGTGAGACTGCCGTTTGTGCGCGCAAGCACCGCCTCCACCGCCTTTGTGATGGAGGCGGAATCCGCCAAATCGAGCTGGAACGCCTCCAGCCCCTCTTGCGCCAGCCGGGCCACGTCTTCTGACTTGCGCGCGGTGGCGAATACCCGCCAGCCCCGGCGCGCAAGGCCCCGCGCCAGGCACAGGCCGATCCCGCTGGAACAGCCGGTGATGAGGATGCTTCTGTCCATGGCATCAGATGGGGAGGAAGACCGCCGTGGCCAGATTCTGGATCACCCGCACGATCGTCCGCTGGGTACGGCCGGCAACGATTTTCGCCATCATGTCGGTCTGGCCGATGAGTTTGCCGAACTCCCGCTCGAAGGAGAGATTGCGCTCGGTGGCGGTGATTTCATTGGAAAGCAGGTAGGGTTCGCCGCGGCTGTTGCGGGCATGGGCGAGCTTCCAGGCGGCGATTTCGTAATTGCGGGCGGCATTGTAGAGCTTCTGCGGATCAAGCTCGTCCAGGGCATAGAATTCGGTGCGGTCGTTGTAGGCGGCAAGGGTCATGGTGGCAAGCCCCCAGATGAAGGCGGCCACCCGGTCGCCGCCGAAGTCGTCACGAAAGGCGAGATGCACCGCCTCCGTCCCCCGTCTGCCCTCAAGCTCCGGCATCTGCCGCTGGAAGTCCCCTTCGAACAGGCGCGCCACCGCCTCCTCCACACTGGCATGATTGCCCTTGCGCCATTCCCGCGGATTGCGGCGGTAGAGTTTCTCCGCCAGCACCCGCAGGTGGTGGAGTGCCTCCCCCACGTGCAGCTCGGCCACGGTGTCGATGTCGGTCTTGGCAAGCTGTCCGACGCTGAAACCGGCGGGTGCGGCACCAGGCGTGGGGGGCACCGGCGCGGCACAGCCCGCCAGGAGAAACGCAGCGCAGAAGCAGGCGCGACACAAGGCTCCCATGGCAATGCGCAGTGTAGCGCGAATCCGTCAGCGGAGGGGTTCGATCAGTTCCGGACCATCATGATGGGGATCGTTCACCCGGGTGCTCACCGGCTGCGCCACCAGGTCGCCACCGGCATAGGGGACGAGCAGCGCGCCAAGCTGGCTCGGCTGCGCCGCGGGATCGAGCCAGCGGCGGTAGTCCGCCGGGTTGAGGATGACCGGCATGCGCTCGTGAATTTCCCGCAACAACGGGTTGGCCTCGGTGACGATGATGGTGCAGGTCTGGAGCCGTTTTTCACCCTCCCCCCAGCACTCCCATAGCCCGGCGAAGGCGAAGGGGCGCCCATCGCGCCGGTGAATGTACCAGGGTTGTTTGGCTGTGCCCCGTTTCTGCCACTCGTAGAAGCCATCCGCCGGAACGAGGCAGCGCCGGTGGCGGAAGGCATCGCGAAACGCAGGCTTGACGGCCACCGTTTCCGCGCGGGCGTTGATGGTGCTGTAGTCGCTTCTGGGTTCCTTCGCCCAGTGGGGCACGAGCCCCCATTTCACCTGCGTAAGTTCATAACCCGCGGGACCACCGGCGCGGATGATGGGCACGAGCCTCCCCGGTGCGATGTTGTAGGAAACGCCAACCGGCGGCAGGGTCACCCCCAGCACTTCCCCGATGGGCGAAAGATCGGGCGTGGTGAGCGTATAGCGGCCACACATCAGAGGGAATCCAGGGAAAGACGCTGGCCTGGCAGGGGTCGGTGAACACGTGCGCCGAACTGCGTTTCCAGATGCCGGGCGAAGGCGTCCATGGCGGTGGGCTCGCCGTGCACCAGGGCCACCGGCGGGCGGCTGCGGAAATGGCCATACCAGGCAGCCAGTCCCGCCTGATCGGCGTGGGCGGACAAGCCGCCCACGGTGTGCACCCGCGCCCGCACCGGCACGTCCTCGCCGAAAAGATGGAGCTGTTTGGCCCCGTCCACCAACGCCCGGCCCGGTGTGCCCTGCGCCTGGAAACCCACGATCAGCACATGGGCCTGGGGAAAAGGCAGATTGCGCTTGAGATGGTGGACGATGCGGCCGCCGGTGCACATCCCGCTGCCGGCGATGATGAGGGCGCCGGCGCGGATGTCGTTGATGCGCATGGATTCCTCGGCAGTGCGTGTCAGGCGCAGATTGGGCAGGTTGAAGGGATCGCCTTCGCGGCTTGCCACTTCGCGGGCGGCCTTGTCGTACATCCCCCGGTATTGGCGGTAGAGGGCGGTCGCTTCGATGGCCATGGGGCTGTCCAGGAACACATGCCAGTGGCGGAGGTTCCACGCCTCGTAGTGGCGTGCCAACACATAGAGGAGTTCCTGGGTGCGGCCGACGGCAAAGGCCGGCACCAGGATGTTGCCCTTGTCCGCGTGCGCGCTGCCGATGATCTCCCCCATTTCGGCCCAGGTGGCTTCCCACGGCCGGTGGCAGCGGTCCCCGTAGGTGGTTTCCATCACCACGAAATCCGCCTCCGGCAGCAAGGTGGGATCGGGCAGGATGGGCGCACCGCGATGTCCCAGATCCCCACTCACCACCACGCGACGAGTGAGCCCATTTTCCCGAAGCGTAAGCTCCACGATGGCGGAGCCGAGGATATGCCCCGCATCATGCAGGGCGAGGGTGACGCCGGGCAGGATTTCCAGGGGTTGACCATATTCGAGGGGGTGGAAATGGCGTTCGGTGGTATAGACGTCGTCCCGGTCGAAGAGGGGTTCGAGACGCGGCTTGCCACGCCCGGCAAGAAAGCGGTTGTGGCGCTCCGCCTCCTTTTCGTTGAGGTAGGCCGCATCCTCCAGCATCACCCGGCAAAGGGCGGCGGTGGCGCGGTGGGTGTAGATGAAGCCGCGGAACCCTTCTTTGATGAGCACGGGCAGCCGGCCCGCGTGGTCCAGATGGGCATGGGTGAGCACCACCGCATCGATGCTGCGGGGGGAGAAAGGCAGCGGCTCGCGGTTTTTCCGTTCATGTTCCGGGGAGCCCTGGATGAGACCGCAGTCCACCAGGAAGCGGTACCGCCCCACCTGGAAAAGGAAGCAGGACCCTGTCACCTCCCGCGCTGCGCCGTGGAATTCGATGTGCATGTTCTACTCCACAAATCGGGCGAGCCGCGCCACGCCCTCCTCCAAACGATCCAGCCCCGTCGTGTAGGCAAAGCGCAGGTGCACGTGGGCTTCATGGCTGCCGAAATCGACGCCCGGGGTCACCGCCACCCCCGCCTTCTCCAGAAGCTCCCGGGCAAACGCGAGACTGTCGTGGGTGAACCGCCGGCAGCCGGCATAGACGTAGAAGGCGCCCTGGGGCATCACGGGTATCTCGAAACCGAGCCTGCGCAGCGCCGGCACGAGAAAATCCCGGCGGCGGCGGAATTCCTCCCGTCGCGCCTCCAGCAGGGCAAGTGTCTCCGGCTGGAAAGCCGCCAGCGCCGCATGCTGGGCAACGGTGGGGGCGGCAAGGAAGAGGTTCTGCGCCAGGCGGTCGAGAACGGGAATGAAGACCTGCGGCGCCACCAGCCAACCCAGACGCCAGCCGGTCATGCCGAAATACTTGGAGAAACTGTTGACCACGAACACCTCCTCGCTCACCGCGAGCGCCGTGGGCGCCTCACAGCCATAGGTGAGGCCGTGGTAGATCTCGTCCACGATGAGGGCGCCACCGGCGGCGGAAGCCACTTCGTGGATGGCACGCAGCGTGTCGAGATCAAGCAGGGTGCCGGTGGGATTGGCGGGGGAAGCCACCAGCACCGCCCGCGTGCGCGGCGACCAATGGCGTTGCACCGCATCCGCAGTCAGTTGGTAGCCGCTTTCCGGACCCACGGGCACCGCCACCGCCCGCGCCTCGGCGAAGCGGGCGAGATGCCGGTTACAGGGATAACCGGGATCGGCGAGCAGAAGCTCGTCGTCCCGGTCGAGCAGCGCCCCCAGGGCGAGCAGCAGGGCCCCCGAGGCACCGGGGGTGACCACCACCCGGTCGGGCGCCACCTCCACCCCGTAGCGCTGGCGGTAGAAGGCGGCAATCGCCGCCCGCAGCACGGGCAGGCCCAGCGCCGGAGTGTAGTGGGTGTGACCCGCGGCAAGGGCGGCGCGGCCTGCCTCGATGATGGGGGATACGGTGGGGAAATCCGGCTCGCCGATTTCCATGTGCACAATGGAACGCCCCGCCGCCTCCAGGGCCCGGGCGCGGGCCAGGATGTCCATCACATGGAAAGGCGCGATGTCTTCGGTGCGACGGCTGGCAGAGGGCAGCGGCATGGAAACAGGGCGCAGCAGAGAAAAAAGGGGAAGCCGGTCACGGCCTCAAGCCGGAAAGCCGATTCCCGGCGCGGGAAAGCCTTCCGCCACGATTATACGGAAGCGACTCCGCTTCCGGCCGCCGTCAGGCGGATACGGCCGTTTTCCACCACCAGGGTGCCGTTTTGCCGCCCCTCCCTCAGCCACGCGGAAAACTCGGATTCGTCGAGGGGGCGCGTCATGTAGTAGCCCTGGGCCGCGTCGCAGCCCAGTTCCCGCAGGCGCTGGAACATGGCCGCATTTTCCACACCTTCGCCGATGACGGCGAGCCCCAGGTTGTGTCCCAGCTCGATGGTGGCATGCACGATCACGGCATGGGTGCTGTTTTCCGCCATGTCGAGGACGAAGGATTTGTCGATCTTGATTTCATTGACGGGCATCTTCGACAGATAGGAGAGCGACGAATAGCCGGTGCCGAAATCGTCGATGGCGATGCGCACCCCCATGTCGGAAATGCGGGAGACGATCAGCATGGCGCGATCCCTGTCCACCATGATGGCGCTTTCCGTGATCTCCAGAATGAGTCGCTGGGGGGGCACGTCGCGCGCCGCCAGGGCGCCGGCGATGATGTCCGGCAGGTCGAGATCGAAGAGGACCTGGGCGGAGAGGTTCACCGCCACCCCCAGATCGAGCCCCTGCTTTCTCCAGGCGCTGGACTGGTCCAGCGCCTTGTGCAGCACCCAAAGGGTGAGCGCCTTGATGAGACCGGTGCGTTCCGCCAGAGGAATGAACTCGTCGGGATACATGAGGCCGTGCCGGGGATGGTTCCAGCGCACCAGCACCTCCACCTCCTCCACCTTGCCGTTACGCAGGTCCACCTTGGGCTGGTAATGGAGCACGAGACCCTCGTTTTCCAGCGCGGCGCGCAACTCACCCATGAGGGTGAGCCGCTGCGGGCTGTATTCGTCGTATTTCGGAGAATAGACGAGGAAACCGGCATGGTTCCGTTTGGCGGCATACATGGCCACGTCGGCGCGCTGCAGCAGGGTGTCCGGATCGGTGCCATGTTCGGGATAGATGGCAATCCCGATGCTGCCCCGCACGTCCAGCTTGAGTTGTTCCAGCATGAAGGGCATTTCCATGGCCTTCTCGACCTTCTTCACCACTGCCCCCACTGCCTTGAGCTCGGCAAGATCGGGCGCCAGCACGGCGTATTCGTCGCCGCCCAGCCGCGCCACACTCTCCGGCTCCTGCAGCGCCGCCTGCAGGCGGGTAGCCACCTGTTTGAGCAGGCGATCGCCATTGTAGGGGCCCATGGCCTCGTTGATTTCCTTGAAGCGATCGATGTCCACGACCAGCACCGCCACCCGCCTCTGTTGCCTTGCTGCGGCCAGCAGGGCCTGAGCCAGCCGGTCCTTGAAGAGAAAACGGTTCGGCAGCCCGGTCAGGGGATCGTGCGTGGCATTGCGGGTGGCCTGCGCCTCCAGGGCGATGGCCTGCGCCCTGAGCTCCGAGGTCTGGTCCACCAGCATGGCACCCGCCTCGTAGGCGATCATGCTGCTCACGTATTGCTCCCAGAAGGCGAACACGAAAGGCATCACATCCAGGATCCAGAGCGTCACATTGCTGCGTTGCGCCTCGATGATGCCATCCACGGTGATCCTGCCCGTCTGGGTGAAGGCCACCCCCAAGGTGGCGATGACGATGGCGACAACGGCGATGAGGACGCCATAGATGGCGTGGCGGCTGGCTTTGGCCTTGAGCAGGCTGGCATTGCGGGTGAGGGTCTGGCTGGCCTGGGCCATCTGGGGTCGACTCCGGAGTTATTCCCACGCCGGGGCGGTTCTGCTCGCCGCGCCTGCGG
The DNA here is from genome assembly GCA_023511995.1 of Burkholderiales bacterium. Classification (NCBI taxonomy): domain Bacteria; kingdom Pseudomonadati; phylum Pseudomonadota; class Betaproteobacteria; order Burkholderiales; species Burkholderiales bacterium. The sequence goes on along the minus strand of JAIMAL010000006.1, from coordinate 16,202 downwards.
CGGGGTTGGCCAGACTTAGCGGCAGGGCAAGGAAAAACTTGAGGCCGCGGGCCGCAGCCCATCTTGCAAGTGTTTTTTCAGCGGATCCCGGCGCGGGCTAGGGCTTCCTTCACGTCGAAGGGGGTGCTGCGCCGCCATCCCTCCTCCAGGCTACTCACATAGCCTTGGATGGGATAGCGCGCCGCAAGCTGTGCCAGGGTGCAGCGCGCCACCGCCGCCTCGTCCACGCCGGTGCAGTTGCCCCGACGCCGGGCCAGGATGGTGGCGAAGAAGCGCTCCCCCCTTGGGCTTTTGATGTTCTCCACGTCGTAGTTTTCCACCAGGGCCAGGTAGAGGAAGACGAAGTCGTGCAATACCGGCAGGGCCTCCCTGCCCTGGAGGATGAAACGCAGGCAGGTGTCGTTCGGGCAGTGCTCCACCACCGCCTGGCGGCTGGTCTGCACCATGCCCACGTTTTTGGCGCCGAACACCTGTTTGAGGGGCCAGGAGGTCTCCTGGGCCCAGGCTGCGAGGGTCAGGGAGAAAAGCAGCAAACCAGGGAGGATGCGCATGAGCCCCCTATTTTGCCGACTCCGCGGCCTCGCCCTCTTCCTCCACGTCGAGGAGCTCAAGGCGGGCGGCTTCTTCGTGGGCAAGTTCCACCGCCTCGATCTGGGCGAACCGGCGACTGATTTTGCGGCTGGTGATCTGGACCTTCTCCGCATCCTCATGGGCCTGCCGGATGTGATCGGCAAGCTTCTGCATGCGGCTGTCGAAGGTATGGAAATCCTTGGATAGCTTGGCCAGGGCATCCTTGATGATGTGCACCTGCTTGCGCGTCTCCACGTCCTTGATCACCGCACGGGCAGTGTTGAGGATGGCCATCATGGTCGTCGGCGAGACGATCCACACCCGCTTCTGCATGGCGTATTCCACCACGTCCGGGTGATAGCCGTGGATTTCGGCGAACACCGCTTCCGCCGGCACGAACATGACGGCCCCATCCGCCGTTTCGTTGGGGATGATGTATTTGGCGGCGATGTCATCGATGTGTTTTTTCACGTCCAGCTTGAACTGCCGCGCCGCCGCCTGCCGCTCGGCCTCGGGAAGCGCCCGGTCGAACATGCGGTGATAATTTTCCAGAGGAAACTTGGAATCGACGGCGATGGTGCCGGTGGGTTCCGGCAGGAACAAGGCACAATCGACGCGGCTGCCGTTGGACAGCCTGTATTGCATGGCATAGATGGGCTGCGTCGGATTGTTGGGGAGGATGTTGCGCACCAGTGTTTCCAGCTGCACCTCGCCGAAGGCACCGCGCGCCCGTTTGTCCCCCAACAGTTCCTGCAGGCTCACCACGTTGGTGGTGAGCCCGTCGATTTTCTTCTGGGCTTCGTCGATGGTGGCAAGCCGCGCCATGACCTGGGCGAAGGTGTCGTTGGTCTTTTTGAACCCTTCCTCCAGGCGTTCGCTCACCTTGCCGGAAATCTGCTCCAGCCTTGTGTCGGTGGTCTTGGTGAGCACCTCCATGGCGCTCATGAGCTGCTGGGTCACGGCAGCCATGGTCTTGCCGATGAGCTCCTGCTCCGCCCGCCCCTGCTCGGTCATGGTCTGTGTGAGGCGGACGAGCACCTCTTCACGCATGGCATTGAGGCGGTCCTGGGTGGTGGTGGCGATTTCGGCAAGCTGTCGCGCCATCATTTCCCGCAATGTGCCGAGGCTTTCCGTCTGGGCAAGCTGCAGCTGATGCATGGCCTCCCGGCTGAGTTTCAGCTCTTGGGCAAGCACTCCCCGCTGCCGCTCCGAGTGGTCGGCAATCGCCTGGTGGAGGCGATCCCCTTGTTTGCTCAGCCCGTCATGCAGGTCCGCCAGCATCAGGCGGTGCTTTTCCTCGAGCATGCGGGCGACTTCGTCCGGGAATTGTTCCTCCACCTGGGCCATATGCGACAACCGCAGGCCGATCCAGAACGCACCCAGGACGAAGAAAAGAAGCAGAACGCCGATCAGGATTTCCAGCACGGAATGTTTCCCCGCCACATGACGGGCACCAGTATACCGCGCGGATCGCGCAAAAAGGCGACGGGCGCGGCTAGGCCGCGCCGTGATGAGTCAGGAACCACAAGGGGGGCAAAATGCCCTGGGCTGCCGGGCGGTCATCCCGCCCGGGGGTCAATCGTCCCAGGGATGGCGGTGCTTGTGCTTGTGCTTGTGTTTGTGGTGCCCCAGGTGCAGGCCGTGATCGTGGTGTTCCTCCACGTAGATGACTTCCTTCTTCACCCGCTTGGGCCGATCCTGGGTGGCAATGGCGGCACCCGCCGCGCCACCGAGGCCCGCCCCGATCACCGCCCCTTCACGGCCGCCCACCGCCGAGCCCACCGCGGCACCGGCAGCGCCTCCCAGGGCGCCGCCCACCACGGCATCGGTATCGAGGGCATGGGCGGTGGAAACAAGCCCCAGGGAAGCCAACGCGATCAGCAAAGTCTGTTTCATGGTCCATCCTTTCATGTCATGGAAACACGGTCTCCCGACAGGTGGCGGAAATGGGCTTTATTGCAGCTCCCGCCATCCCCTAGGGGACAATCGCGCTTGATATAACATTTTCCGCGCCGGCGGGGAATGAATTTTCTGTCAGAAACTCACTCCGGCCGGTTGCGCATATGATCGGCAGTGCGGGCGAAAGCTTGAGTGAGTTCCCGGCGCAAATCGGCCTCCACCCCCACCTCCTCCATGGCCCGCTGCATGCAGGCAAGCCACTGGTCCCGCTCCAGCCTGCCAATGGGAAAAGGCAGATGCCGCGCCCGCAAACGGGGATGCCCGAAGGCCTCCACATAGAGGGGCGGACCGCCCATCCAGCCGGAAAGGAACATAAAGAGCTTATCCCGCGAGGCAGTGAGGTCCCGCGGATGGAGTTTGCGGATGTCGTGGAAATCCGGATCCTCGTCCATGAGGTCGTAGAAGCGGTCCACCAGCTGACGCAGCTTCTCCTCGCCGCCAAGGCGTTCGTAATGGGTCTTGGTGGTTGCTCGCCGTTCCATGGTCAGGTTCAACGGAGCTGGTAACGGGCCAGTTTCCGGTAGAGGGTCCGTTCACTCACCCCCAGGGCCTGGGCCACACGCCGCCGGTTGCCCTGATGGCGGGTGAGGAGTTCCGCGATGCGCCGCGCTTCCAGTTCCGGCGCGCGCCCGGGGTTTGCTTCGGGCCAGGGTTGCGGCACGGGCAGAGCGCTGCTCTCCCGCGGGAAAAGGATGTGTTCCGCCTCGATGAGACCGTTGCTGCTCAAGGCCGCCGCCTTTTGCAGCACGTTGCGCAACTCCCGCACGTTGCCCGGATAGTCGTAACGCACGAGGAGGGACAACGCCGCCTCACTGATCCGGTAACGTCGGCCGGCCCGCTCACTGATGCGCGCAAGCAGCACTTCCGCCAGTGCCGGAATGTCCTCCCGCCGCTCGCGCAAGGGGGGCAGGCGCACGTCGATGCCGGCGATGCGGTAATAGAGATCCTGCCGGAAGCGCCCGGCATCCACCATGGCGAGCAGGTCCCGGTTGGTCGCGGAGACCAGGCGCACGTCGGCGCGCAGGACGTCGCGTCCCCCGACCCGGCGAAACTCCCCCGTTTCCAGCACCCGCAGCAGCTTGGCCTGAAGGCCAAGGGGGATTTCACCGATTTCGTCGAGAAAGAGCGTGCCGCCGTCGGCCTGTTCGAAAAGCCCCTCCCGCCGCCCCACGCAACCGGTGAAGGCGCCCCGCTCATGGCCGAAGAGCTCCGCTTCGAAAAGCGATTCGGGGATGGCGGTGCAGTCCAGGGCGACGAAGGGTTTGCTCGCGCGGGAAGAGCTGCGATGCACGAAGCGGGCGGCAAGCTCCTTGCCCACGCCCGATTCGCCGAGGAGCAGAACGGGCGCCTCCGATTGCGCCGCGGCGGTGAGGTGTTCCACGCAATTGAGGAAAGCGGGCGAGCGTCCGATCATGCGCAGCTCGTCACAATCGAGCTCCGCCGCGCCCAGCCGGGTAATGGATTCGGCGAGGAACTGCTGGCCATCCCGTGCCACCATCCGGCGGCCCACCAGTTTCACGTGTTCGGGACGCCCCATGGCGTCGAAATGGGTGTGGATGAGCTCCACCCGCGCTTCCCCCGAGAAAACCCGGCGGTGGGGGCAGTCTTCGCCGTTCTCATGGCAGGGCACCGGCGAATGATGGGAGACCTCATGGCAGCATCGCCCCACCACCGCCTCCCGCCTCACCCCATAGGTCTCACAATAAGCCTGGTTGGCCGCGACGATGCGGTAGTCCCCGTCGATGACGACGAAGGGACTTTCCTGCAGGTCGATCACATCGTGCCAGTCGAAATCCGGAACATGCATTTTGCTTCGCAATCCCTCCTCCGCGGGGCTGGATCTGCGGTATCGCGGCCTGGCCCCTTCACAAGCGCGGCAGCTGCATCTAGTCTTGAATGACCACCAGGGCCAGAGCTGCCAGAGCCTGACAGGCTGACATGACATCTCTGCCGTCCGGGCCACCGCGGGATGACGCCAGCCTCGTAAAAACAACAGGTTAGAGATCTGGCATCGCGTTTGCTTGGCATTATGCGCCACCCCTTGCGGCGGCGCAACCAGGAGATCAGACACATGGCCCACATCGTCATCATGGGTGCCGGTATCGGCGGCATGCCCATGGCCTATGAAATGGCGGAACACGCCCGCCGGGAAGACCGCGTGACCGTCGTTTCCAACACCCCCAACTTTCACTTCGTGCCCTCCAACCCGTGGGTGGCGGTGAACTGGCGGACGCGGGAGGATATCGAGTTTCCCATCGCGCCTTATCTCAACAAAAAGGGCATCGACTTCATCCCCACCGGGGTCAAGCGCGTGCATCCGCAGGAAAACCGGCTGGAGCTTACCGATGGCCGCTCCCTCTCCTACGACTACCTCATCATCGCCACTGGCCCCAAGCTCGCCTTCGAGGAGGTGGAGGGACTGGGGCCGCAGGGGTTCACCCATTCCATCTGCCACGTGGACCACGCCGTGATGGCCGGCCGCGCCTGGGAACAGTTCGTGCGCGACCCCGGGCCCATCGTCGTCGGTGCGGTACAGATGGCCTCCTGCTTCGGGCCGGCCTATGAGTTCGCCATGATCATGGATACCGACCTGCGCCGGCGCAAAATCCGCGACAGGGTGCCCATGACCTTCATCACCTCGGAGCCCTACATCGGCCATCTCGGGCTGGGCGGTGTGGGGGATTCCAAGGGTCTGCTCGAATCCGCGATGCGCGACCGCCACATCAAATGGATCACCAATGCCAAGACCACCCGCATCGAGGCGGGCAAAATTTACGTCACCGAGTACGATGATGATGGTCGGGAGAAAAAGCAGCACGAGATCCCCTTCAAATATGGCATGATGCTGCCCGCCTTCAAGGGCGTCGATGCGGTGTTTGGCATCGAGGGGCTGACCAATCCGCGCGGCTTCATCATCGTCGATGAGCACCAGCGCAATCCCAAGTACCGCAACATCTTCGCAGTGGGGGTTTGCGTGGCCATCCCGCCCGTGGAGCAGACACCGGTGCCCACCGGCGCGCCCAAGACCGGCTACATGATCGAAACCATGGTGAGCGCCACGGCGCATAACATCCGCGCCGAACTGGATGGACGCCCGGCCGACGCCAAGGCCACGTGGAACGCCATCTGTCTTGCCGATTTCGGCGACACCGGCGCCGCCTTCGTTGCCCTGCCGCAGATTCCACCGCGCAATGTGAACTGGTTCAAGGAAGGCGCTTGGGTGCATCTCGCCAAAGTCGCCTTCGAAAAGTATTTCATCCGCAAGATGAAGAAGGGCACCACGGAACCCCTCTACGAGAAATACGTGTTGTCCGCCCTCGGCATCAAAAAGCTCAAGGAGCCCGTGCAATGATTTTTCCCACCCGAAAGGAGGTAACGACCATGAAGCATCCCCTCATCTGGATGGCCCTGGGGTTGGCCTGCGCAAGTCTGGCCGCCCATGCCCAGCAGGCCGCTCAGGACCCGCAGAAGCAAAAACACGCCCGCATCTTGGCCGCGCCCTGTGCGGCCTGCCACGGCACCAACGGCAACAGCGTCGGCGGCACCCCTGTGCTCGCCGGCTCGGACCGGGCCCACTTCATCCTGCAGATGAAGGAATTCAAGTCCGGCGCCCGTCCGGCCACGGTCATGCACCAGCACGCCCGCGGCTACACCGACGAGGAAATCGAACTGATGGCCGACTTTTTCGCGGCCCAGAAGCGCGGCCAATGACACAGAGGAGGAAGCCAACATGAGTCTCGATCGTCGTTCGTTCCTGAAACTTGCCGCAGGCACCGGCCTGTTCGCCCTCTCCCCCGCTGCCGTGCATGCCGCCGAAGCGCTGGGCAAAGGTAAGCACAAACCCCGTGTGGTGGTCATCGGCGGGGGCTACGGCGGCGCCACCTGCTCCAAATACCTGCGCATGTGGAGCAACAACGCAGTGGAAGTGGTGATGGTGGAGCGGCAGAAGCAGTTCATCTCCTGCCCCATGAGCAACACCGTGCTGGGCGGCTCCCGCACCATGGCCGACATCACCCACGGCTACGATGCCCTGTCGCACAAGTGGGGCGTCAATCGCGTCGAGGCTGAGGTCACCGCCATCGACCCGGCGAAGAAGACCATCCGCACCGCCCGCGGTGAGCTGTCCTACGACCGCCTCGTACTCGCCCCCGGCATCGATTTCCTCTACAACGAAATCGAAGGCACCTCCCACGAGCTTGCCGAGACGACGATTCCCCATGCGTGGAAGGCCGGCCCGCAGACGGCCCTGCTGCGCAAACAACTGGAATCCATGCCCGATGGAGGCGTCTATGTGCTGGCCATCCCCAAGGCACCCTACCGCTGCCCGCCGGGACCCTATGAGCGTGTCTGTCAGGTGGCCTTCTACCTCAAGAACCACAAACCCAAATCGAAGATCATCGTGCTCGATGCCAACCCGGACATCACCTCGAAAAAAGGCCTGTTCATGAAGGCCTGGAACGAGCTCTATCCGGGGATGATCGACTACCGTCCCAATGCCCGCGCGGTGCGCGTGGAGGCAGCCAACCGCGTCGTCCACACCGAATTCGATACCGTGAAGGGCGATGTGCTCAACATCGTGCCGCCCATGCGCGCCGGCAAGGTGGCCGATCTGGCGGGTGTAGTTACGGCGGACAACCGCTGGTGCGGCGTGGACTTCCTGTCCTTCGAATCCACCGCACAGCCCGGCATCCATATCATCGGCGATGCCGTCTCTTCCGGCCTGCCCAAGTCCGGCCACATGGCCAACACCCAGGCCAAGGTGGCCGCCGCCGCCATCATCGAACTTCTGGCGGGCAATCAGCCCGACCCGGAGCCGGTGCTGGGCAACACCTGCTACAGCATGGTCTCCGACAAGGAAGCCATGCACGTGGCCAACGTCTTCAAGTACGACAAGGAGAAAAAACAATTCGTCGCCGCGCCCGGTGGCGGTGTGTCCGACAAACACTCGGAGACCGAGGGCACCTACGCCAAATACTGGGCCCAGAACATCTGGGCGGACGTCCTCAAATAATCCCTTTTCTCTGCCGAGAGCCTTCAGGCCGCGCAAGCGGCCTTTTTTTCGTCCGGCCGCCCCGCACGTCGCAGGCGGGGCTGCAAAGCGCATGTATCGCCTGAGGCAGGCTCACCTTTTGAGCCTGGATTGACTCATACTGTGGTACAGGTCTTCGCCATCAGAGGGGGATCAACGCATGTACCGTCCGTGGGGGAAATTTGACCCCCGCAATGGATTCCATCCGCTCGCCGACCACTGTCTGGATGTTGCCCAGGTCTGTCGCGCGCTTCTTGACATGTCCAACCTGGCGCGGTCGCTCTCTTCGCTGTCGTCGGCATGCAAGGATCGCTTGGCCGTTATTGCATTTCTGCACGATTTCGGCAAGTGCAACCGCGGCTTTCAGGCTAAGGCCGACCCCAGCGCCAAACCGAGGGATACGGCCGGCCACGTGATGGAAGCGCTGGGGTTTCTCAGCGTTCCTGACGCCTGGCCACCTGCGTGGTGGAATCTGATGGAACACGTGGCGGATTGGTTCACTGATACAGAACAGGCCATGCAAATGCTGATTGCCAGCATCTCCCACCATGGCCGCCCAATTTCGCAAGGCGACATCGAGCGTTGGCTGGCCGATTCGGCCTACACTTCCCACCTTCAGCTCTGGCAGCCCAGCGCGGGGTACGATCCTTTGGCTGCGCTCGATCACCTCGCGCAAGGGGCCCGTGCCGCTTTCCCCGCAGCGTTCGAGGATGGTATTCCACCCATCGACGCCTCGGCTTCCCTCCAGCATCGTTTTGCCGGGCTGGTGATGCTCGCCGACTGGATCGGCTCCGACACCCAGTTCTTCCCCTTCCGGCAAAGCCCTGAGGAAGATCGCCTGACGTTGGCCCGACAAGCCGCGCAACGGGCGCTCGCTGTCATTGGCTTAACGGTGCCCGAGCCGCGGCAACCGAAAGCATTCTCCGACGTCTTCCCCTTTGCCCCCACGCCGCTTCAGGAAGCGCTGGCCAACCAACTCGAAGTGGGCGAGGCCACCCGTCTATTGCTTATCGAATCCGATACCGGCTCCGGCAAGACGGAGGCCGCGCTCGGCTGGTGGATGCGCCTGTATGCCGAAGGCAAGGTCGATGGCCTCTACTTTGCGCTGCCCACCCGCGTGGCAGCCCGCGAGCTCTATACCCGCGTCTTGCAGGCCGTGGAGCGCGCATTCGAAACAGAGCGACGGCCTGGGCCGGTGCTGCTTGCTGCACCGGGGTATGTACGTGTTGACGGCGAACCGGTCCTGCCCGACCCGAGCGGCGCCCTCTGGGATGACGATACTGAAGCGAAACGTCGCGAACGCCTCTGGTCGGCAGAGCGCCCCAAGCGCTTTCTGGCCGCGCCCGTTGCCGTGGGCACGATCGACCAGGCGCTGCTCTCCGTGCTACAGGTCAAGCACAGCCTAATGCGCTCGGTGTGTCTCGATCGGCACCTCTTGGTGGTCGATGAAGTGCACGCCTCTGACCCATACATGCGCGAGCTTCTCAAAGGGTTGCTGCGCGGCCACCTCGCTCGTGGCGGCTGGGCGTTACTTCTCTCGGCCACCCTCGGCGAGACCGCTGCTGCCGCCTTTTTCGGGCGCGAACCGGTGCCGCTCGCTGCCGCCATGGCCAGACCCTATCCGCTCATCTCGGCACGCGACAAAACCTGGCCGATGCCGCCCGCGCGCGAGCGCACCGTTGCGGTGGAGCTTGCCCCCATCATGGACGAGGATGAGGCGCTGATCCCCCGGCTCATTGCCGCGCTCGAGGCGGGTGCGAGGGCGCTCGTCGTCTGCAACACCGTACGCCTGGCAAATAGCCTGTTCCGCACGGTCGAATCCGCGATTGCCAAGGAGCGCCCGCAGCTGCTGCCCGCCCTCTTTGATGTCAATGGGGTCACCTGCCCCCATCATGGCCGCTTTGCCCGCGAGGATCGCGAACTGCTGGATGCGGCGGTCACCGCGCAACTGGGCAAAGCCTCTCCCGAAGGGGCGAAACTTTTGATCGGCACCCAGACACTGGAGCAGAGCCTCGACATCGATGCCGACTGGCTGATCACCGATCTGGCGCCCATGGATGTCCTGATCCAGAGGCTGGGACGACTGCACCGGCATCGTCGCGATAGCCGCCCCGGTGGCCATGAACGCCCGCGTGCGCTTGTGCGTGTGCCAGCGAAAGCGCTTGCGGAATATCTCGGCAAAGACGGCGAACTGCACGGTCCTGCTGGCCTGGGCACGGTCTATCCGGATGGACGAGTGCTGGCCGCCACCTGGGAATTGCTTTCCGCCAATCCAGAAATCCGCCTCCCGCAGCAGGCGCGCGAACTGATCGAGCGCACCACCCACATGGAAGCACTCGAGGCGCTGCCCGAGGTCTGGAGGCAGCATCGCGATTGGCTCTATGGCAGACAGCTCGCCGACATCGTGCAAGCGATGCGTTCCCTGCTCGAGCCGCAGCCTTTTGGCGAGCTCCACTATCCCGACAATGGCGAACACGTCCTCACCCGCTTGGGCGACCCGACGTACGAGATTCCCTTGGCTGAGCCGTTGGTTTCGCCTTTTGGCGCGACGATCCGCCGCTTGACCATCCCCGCCCGCTGGTTGGAAGACGGCGCGATTCCCGATACCCTTCATGCTGTGGGCATAGATGGAGGATTTCGCTTTTCCATTGGCAACCAATCGTTCCGCTACACCCGCTTTGGACTGGAGAAAGACGATGTATAACCTTCTTTCGGAGCCGTTGATCGGCATCCGCACCGTGAGCGGTACCGAGCGCGTGGCGCTTCCGGAGCTCCTTGCCCTGTTGAGCGCCGGAAACGTCGAGGGCTACACCGGACTGCGGGCGCATCAGGCCGACCCCTGGCATGTTTTCCTGGTGCAGCTCGCGGCCAGCATCCAGGCGCGTTTTCCCACGGACACGCTGCCCACAGACCCCACCCATTGGCGCAATGGGCTCCTCGATCTTGCCGATGGAGAGGAGAGCGCCTGGCATCTCCTGGTCGAAGACGTGACAAAACCAGCTTTCATGCAACATCCGTGGAAAAGCTGGGAGGAGGAGGCCAAGGATTACGGCGTGGAGGTCAAGCGTGGCAAAGTCTCCTACGAACCCAAAGCCACAGCCCCTGACGAGCTGGATGTGCTTATCACCGCAAAGAACCATGATCTGAAAATAGCCCGGATTCATCCGAATTGGTTAGAGGCGTGGTTATATGCCATCGTTGTGTTTCAAACGACTAGCGGAGTTTTGGGGCGTGACAATTATGGGGTCATCCGCATGAATAGCGGCGCGGGTAGCCGAACAATCGTTGCTTGGGCATCCAGTTTAAATCCCTCTCGTCGCTTTACCGAGGAGGTTGCTATTCTGGCAAAGATGCGTCAGCAGGTATTGGAAATATATGGATTCAAGAACCGTGCTGTCGTCCTGACCTGGTTAAACCATTGGGACCGTGACGGCCATCAGTACCTGATTAAAGACCTGGAGCCGTGGTTCATCGAGACGGCGCGAGCGCTACGCCTGCAGCCATTTGAGCGAGGTCTCATTGCCTTGGGCGCGACCAGTAAAGCCCGGCAGATCGGCCCTAAAAGCCTAGAAAACGGCGATGTCGGCGATCCTTGGATGCCGCTCAACACCCAGAATAAGAAAAAAGGTATTTCTGCTCTCACCTTGTCAAAAGAGGGCTGGACACCGCAACTCCTCACCAATCTGCTCTTTCAAAAGGGCTATCGGCTCACGCCTCTGCAAGAGCCCAGACTTGGTGAGGGCGTGGCGTGGTTTGTCGCCAGTTGCCTTGCCCGCAGCCAAGGTAAGACGGAAGGCTTCCACCGCGTCGAAATACCTGTTCCCCCCAAGGTACAGATGACGTTGTCCCACAAACCCAAGCGTGACACCCTCGGCCATCTAGCAGAAGCGTTGCTGACCGATGCGGGAAATGTCAAAAGCGCCTTTACCGCCGCCCTGACTATGCTCACCGAAGGCGGGCCGGGAAAACCCGATTTCGAGCGCATCGATAAGTGGCTCAAGCAAGCAGGTAACGATTTCGCCCGCCGTTGGGAAGCGCTTTTCTTTCCTACCCTTTGGCGCGGTGCGGAAGAAGCGCACGAAACGGTACGCGCCGACTGGCAGCAAGCCCTCGTCGATGCCGCCCAGGCGCTGCTCGACGAAGCCCACGAACAGATGCCGCTGCCCGCCAACCGCACCTGGCGCGCGATCACGCAAGGGCAAAGCGTCTTTCGTGCGCTGCTTCACAAACAACGCCTTCCCATGCCACGGACAACCCGGAATTCCACCCAACCTGCTGAGGAGATTGCCTGATGACCGAAGCGCTTTCTGAAGTCACCGATACTGCGACCGGATCTTCCCTCGGCGCACGTGTCGCTCAAATGGCGGCCATCATCGGCGCCGAACATTACCCCAACGGCGAGCGTGCCGCCCTGCGCCGCTGGAGCCTGGAGCAACCGATCCCGCTCGCTTTCTATCGCCTCTGGCTGCGCCATTTGGGAGACGACCTGCCGCCCGAGTTTCAAACCCCAGCCTGGATGACGATCGCCTGGGGCTTGGCCACACTGGGCAAGGAGGGACACGATCCCCGCCGCCCCTTGGGCCAGGCCCTTGCCGAAAGCCAGTTTTCCGAAGGAAGGCTCGAGCAGCTTCTTTCTGCGCCAGAAGATGTACGACCTGATCTTTTCATGAGCGCGGTGCGTTTTCTGGCCGCCAAAGGCGAGCGCTTCGACTGGCGTGATGGCGCCGCGTTTCTTCTCACTCAAGACAACGAACAGCGTCAGCGTCTGAACCATCGCATCGCAGCCGCGTTTTACCGTCACCAGACCCAAAACTGATCGACCAAGGAGTCCAGCCATGTTCCTGCAAATCCACACCCTCACCGCCTACCCCGCGAGCCTCCTCAACCGCGACGATGCAGGGCTCGCCAAACGCATTCCCTTTGGCAACGCGATCCGGCTGCGCGTCTCCTCGCAGTGCCTCAAACGCCACTGGCGCGAAGACTTGACGGCGCGCCTCCCCGACATTCCCGACGGCTACCGCACGCGTTCGTTTTTTACCCGCACGGTGCTCCCTAAAGTCGTCGCCCAGGGGGTGGACGAGACGCTTGCCGCAGCGCTCATCGAGCCATTGGCCAAAGCGGTCATCGACGGCGGCGTCAAAGAGGGCGGCGACCTCAACCAGCCTATCCTCTTTGGGGCACGGGAGGCCGACTATTTCGCCCAGATGCTGGTCGATGCCGCCCGGCAGGAAAACCCCGCCAAGGCGCTCGAAGAACGCCTCAAATCGAAGGACGAACAAGAGAACCTCAAGGCGATGAGCAAGTCCGCCGCCGGGCTGACTGCCGCGCTTTTTGGCCGCATGGTCACCTCTGACCTGCTTGCGCGGGTGGACGCTCCGGTGCACGTGGCGCATGCGTTTACCGTGCACGCGGCCAACACCGAGATGGATTACTTCACCGTCGTCGATGATCTCAATCGCGACGACGAAACCGGTGCGGCCCACGCCAACCAGACCGAACTCGGCGCCGGGCTCTACTACGCCTATGTCGCGGTCGATGTACCGCTGCTCATCTCCAACCTCGCCGGCTGTGAGGCCAAAGTGTGGCGCGAGCAAGACCCCGCCTTGGCCAAGCGCGTATTGACCACACTCATCGACACCCTCCTGCGGCAAAGCCCAGGAGCGAAGAAGGGTAGCACCGCCCCCTATGCCTGGGCTGACTTCCTTTTGCTCGAAGCCGGGCGCGAACAGCCGAGGACGCTGGCCAATGCCTTTCTGGAAGCCGTCCCCACAAAGGGGACCAGAGAAGACGTGCGGCGCATTGCTCTTGCGCGGCTGGCGAAATACCTCACTGACCTGGATACCATGTATGGCCCGCCAGGGAGCTACCGTGGGCTTTCCACCGTGCTGGAGCCGGTTCCCGAGGGATTACCCCCGAGAACGCCCGTGGCACAGAATATCGAGGCGGCCCTTGCCGCTGTCTGGAGCGCGTAAATGGACTGCCTGATGCTGCGTTTTGATGCGCCGCTCATGAGTTTTGGCGCGGTGGTGGTCGATCAAAACCACCCCATCTGGCGCTATCCCGGCAAGTCGATGCTCACCGGTCTGCTTGGAAATGCCCTAGGCTGGGATCACCGCGACACGGACAGGCTTCAGGGGGTTCAGGACCGGCTACGTTTTGCCGCGCGCTGGGATGCCGAGCCAGTGCCACTGCAAGACTTCCAGACCGTAGACCTTGGGCAGGAGTTCATGGTCGGAACCGGCTGGACAACGCGTGGCAAAGACGAAAGTCGACGCGGTGCATCGGGTACCAGCACCCACATCCGCTACCGCGACTACTGGGCCAACGGCGTGATGACGGTGGCCCTGACCCTAACCGGAGAGGAATCGCCCACGCTCGATGAGATCGAAACCGCGCTGCGCTATCCCGCCCGGCCGCTTTTTTTTGGCCGCAAACCCTGCCTGCCTTCCGTTCCTATCCTGATCGGGCGGCGGCAGGCAGAGACCCTCAAAGCGGCGCTTGAGGCCGAGCCACTCGCCGAGATTGGCCCGCGGCAGCGCCCTCGGGTGATCGATGCCCTCTGGCCGCTCGATGAAGGGTCGGGACAAGGAACGCAAGAGCGCTACGACCGGCGCGACTGGCGCAACAACATCCACCGAGGCTCCGAACGCTATGCGGTGGGGCTCCTGGAGGTCAGTTCATGAGCACGCTCCACTTGATTCGCTTGCCGCTTTACCCTCCGCGTCTCATCCGCTTTGCCTTCGAACATGGCATCCGTCAGGAGGACGAGACGCTGGGTTACACGCTGCATGCTTGGCTCACAGCCCTCTTTGGCGAAGCGGCGCCGAAACCCTTCCGGTATTTTGAGAGAAGGCAGGAAGTGCTTGCCTACGCGCCTGTCGATGCGCAAAGTCTGCTCATGATCGCCGAAGAGCGCGGCTCGCTGGCCGCCCTTGCCGCCCTCGATACGGAAAATGCGGCGAGCAAACCGATGCCAACCCAGTGGCGAGCAGGCCAGCGGCTGCATCTGGAAGTGCTGGCCTGCCCCGTTTCACGAAAGGGTGAGGAGGAAAAAGACGTCTATCTGCGCGCCCTAGATCGGCAGAATGACGCGACGCCCTCGCGTGCCGAAGTCTATCGCCAATGGTTTGCCCGGCAGTGGCAGGAGGCGGTGGCCTTGGAGCAAGTCGAGCTTTTGGGGATGAGCGCCCGAGCCCGCCTCTTGCGCCGCGCCCGTGATGGTGGCAACCGGTTGCTTTCCATCGAGCGACCCCAGGCGCTCTTTGCCGCCGAGGCGGTCATCCGGGAACCTACGCGCTTTGCCGACTACCTTAAGCGCGGGATCGGGCGGCACCGCGCCTTTGGCTTTGGCATGGTTTTGCTGGCGCCGCCGCGATGAATCCGCCTGGCCTCATCCCTGGGCGGCTCGGTTTGGCCGCCTCGCGCATTCCGCACGCAGACCGGCACGGGTTGCTGTATCTGGAATACGGCCGACTGTCGGTGGAAGATGGCACGCTGCGGTTCGTGGCGGCGCAAAGCGAGACGCTGGATGCCGGCGACTATGCAATTCCCTATCAGGCCGTGTCCATGATCCTCCTCGGTCCGGGAACGAGTCTCACCCAGGACGTGCTGCGGCTGTGCGCCCGCCACGGGGTACTGATCGCTGCCGTGGGGGAAGGCGGCGTCAAAAGTTACACCGCGCCGCCGATGGGCCAAGGCCGATCCGATGTGGCTCGGGCGCACGCCGAACGCTGGGCCGACCCAAAACTTCGGTTGGATACCGCGCGCCGTCTTTACGCGTGGCGTTTCGGCCGCGTGCTGCCCCATCGCGACCTCGAAACCCTGCGTGGCATCGAAGGCGCGCGCATGAAGGAAAGCTACAAGCTTACTGCGCAACGCTTCGGCATCGACTGGCAGGGCAGGCGCTATGATCGCGAAAACCCCGAGGCCGCCGACCTGCCCAACCAGGCCATCAACCATGCCGCCACTTTCGTCGAGGCGGCAGCCGACATCGCCGTTGCAGCAGTGGGTGCGTTACCACCCCTGGGTTTCATCCATGAGGATTCCAGCAACGCCTTCACCCTCGACATCGCCGACCTGTGGCGCGTGGAGGTGACGCTGCCACTTGCTTTTGCCAGTGTGCAGGCGATGCAAAAGGGCAAAGGTGATGTTTCGATAGAGCGCGAGGTACGTAAGCGCGCCGCCCGGCTGTTCCGGCAGGAAAAGCTCATCCCCAAGATGATCGACCGCATCAAGGAGCTCTTCGATGTCCATGACCGTGGTGGTGACGCGTAACGTCTCGTCGCGCGTGCGAGGGCTCTTGGCCTCTGCGATGCTGGAGGTCGCACCCGGCGTCTATAGCGCGCCGCGCATCTCGCCGGCAGTGCGGGAGCGCATCTGGAATGTCCTGGCCGACTGGTTTCCCAATGAGCGGGAGGCCAGTATCGTCCTGATCTGGCAGGAGCGGGACGTGCCAGGCGGCCAGGCCGTGCGCACGCTGGGTTCGCCACCGATTGAATTCGCGGAAGTGGATGGACTCATCCTCGCCCGGCGGCCGGTTCAGGGCGAGACGAGCTGATCTTTAAAAATCGGTGGATTCAATCTCGAAGTGCAACGCGGCTGTATGATTGCATAAATACCTGATGAGGTGTTTTCCAGTTCAGGC